>JAFPCL010000174.1 GCA_017390225.1 Clostridia bacterium | reverse complement strand
GACAGCGTCGACCCAAACATGCTTTCCCTCTGGCACATCGGAAACATCCAGGCGCAACGTGTATTCTTTTTGATGTGTTTGTACCGGATCTGTGGACATAAAATGATAAGTAAGCCCGGTATTTGCATCATATACCCCGGGATGCGGGTCCTGCAAAGAAAAATAGTCCACGCTCTGTGCATATGCCGAAATTCCAAAGCAAAGCATCCCGAAAATACAAATAAGTAAACTTCCGCATAAGAACCTCTTCAATGTTGCCACCTTCCACTATTTTTTAGAATTAAGTATTCATTATATTGCTTACTTTGCAATTTAAAGCCTAAATATAGTATTTTTATCGTAAAAGATAAATAGTTAAAATATAAATAGTTCATGATATAATAACACTTTTTTATCGACTTTGCAACAACTTTTTTTATATTTTTAAAAAAAATGTTTATTTTTCAAAAAATCTTCCCCTACTTTGCCAAAAATCACACAATTGCGGAGCATCCGTCTCTATATTTTTCACCCAAACAGGGGCATCCATCGCTTCTTTGGTATCCCTGTTATTTTCATATCCTGTGTTTCACGGGTTTTGTAAAATCCACGCAAATAAATTTGCGCAAATCATATGTTTTTACATGGTTACGGGTTGACTTGAAAACAATTTTGTGTTATACTAACCATTATTTACAAAATAGAGAAAGGATGACCTTTATGAAAATTGCCATTATGGGATATGGCACTGTCGGCTCCGGTGTGTATGAAGTTCTCGTCACCAATGCGGCAGGTATTGCCACCCGTGCCGGCGAAGCGATCACCGTAGAGCGCATTCTGGATTTGCGGGAATTCCCCGACCATCCGGAAGCACATAAATTCACCAAAAACGTGGATGATATCATCAACGACAAGGAAATTGGTCTGGTCGTCGAAACCATGGGCGGCACAGAGCCTGCCTTCACCTTTGCTTGCCGTGCCATGAAGTCCGGCAAAAGCTATGTCACCTCCAACAAGGAGCTGGTTGCCGCCAAAGGGCCTGAGCTCATGGCGCTTGCAGAAGAAAACGGTGTCAGCTTTTTGTTTGAAGCCAGTGTCGGCGGCGGTATTCCGATTATTATGCCCCTCAAAGAATGTCTGGCAGGAAATGAAATTTCCGAAATTATGGGCATACTCAACGGCACAACCAACTATATTTTAACACAGATGTTTTCCTGTGGTGCATCCTTTGCCGATGCGCTTGCCGAAGCACAAAAGAAGGGCTACGCAGAAGCCAATCCCGATGCCGACGTTTTGGGATATGACACCTGCCGTAAGATTGCGATTCTCACTTCTCTTGCCTGCGGCAAGCACGTGGATTTCTCCCGCATTCCCACCGAAGGGATCACGGGCATTGACGAAATCGATGTTGCCTTTGCAGAAAGCCTTCGCTCTTCCGTGAAGCTGGTCGGCTACAGCAGTGTCAAAGACGGCAAGGCATATTGCCGCGTTGCCCCCATGGTCATCCCCCACGACCATCCGCTATACTCCGTAGAAGACGTATTCAATGCCATTTTGGTCACAGGCAATGCCATCGGCGACTGTATGTTCTACGGTCGCGGTGCAGGAAAGCTTCCCACGGCAAGTGCCGTTGTTTCCGACGTCATTGCCGCTACCACGGGCAAGATTTCCATTCCGCCCACTTGGAAGCGTACCGATGAAGATGTTTTTGCCGATGTATCTTCTTCCGCATCTCGTCGTATGATTCGCGTTTCTTCCGATGCCGCAGAGGACGTAAAAGCATTATTTACCTGTATTTCCTCCGCCACCACGCCGAAAGCTCCGAACGAAATCGCCTTCACCATTGATGCCGTTTCGGAAGCTGACTTTGCCGAAAAAGCAGCAAAGCTCGGTGATAAACTGATTAAGTCGATTTATCTGGCGTAAGGGAAGGAAATGTTTATATGGTAAAAGTGCGTGTGCCGGCAACCTCCGCAAACATGGGGCCCGGCTTTGACTGTATCGGAATTGCACTGGGGCTGTATAACTACATTGAAATCGAACAAATCGAAGGATCGAATATCATTATTCAAAATAATATTCGCACGCAAAATCCCTTTTCCGTGGAAAACAACCTGATTCGCTGTGCCGCCGCCCGTGTATACGAAGCCTGCGGCAAACCTTGTCCCTTCTTCTACATCAAAGAGAAGAACACCATTCCCGCTTCCCGTGGACTCGGCTCCAGCGCCGCCTGTATCATCGGCGGCATGGTCGGTGCCAATAAGCTTTTAGGTTCACCTTTAAACCGAAGCGAGCTCATTCATCTGGCAACGAAAATGGAAGGACACCCCGATAACGTGGTTCCTTGCTTTTTGGGTGGCATCGGTGTTTCCTACTGGGACGGAGAGCGGGTCACATGGTCACGGGCGCGCTTGCCACAGGGAATTCGCATGATCATGCTGATTCCGCCCTACACCACAAAAACGGCAAACAGCCGAAAAGGGCTTCCTGAAACCGTGTCCCACAAGGATGCGGCTTTCAACACAGCACATGCGGCACTTTTAGTCGCCTCTTTAATGAACGGCAACACCGTCAGTTTAAAAGAAGCTTTAAAAGACAGACTGCATCAGCCCTATCGCTTGCCGTCTTATGCGCTTCCCGAAAATTTGTTTCAAACCATCACGGACATGGGAGCACTGGGTGCTTATCTCAGCGGCTCAGGCTCCACCATCGGTGTGCTTGCGGACAAAACCGCACCACAGCTTGAAAGCGACCTCCGTGCCTATTTTTCCGAGCAAAACATTGATTTACAGGTGAAAACACTGCGTCCCGATATTTCGGGCGCCGTGATTCAAAATGATTACAGAAAGGACGATCATTCATGAGCTTAATCGTACAAAAATTCGGCGGTAGCTCCGTGAAAGATGCCGAGCGCCTTAAAAACGTTGCGGATATCATCACGAAAACCTACGCTGCCGGAAATCAAGTCGTCGTTGTCGTATCTGCCCAAGGCGACACCACGGATGATTTTATTGAAAAAGCCCGTGAGGTAAACCTCAAGCCCTCTCGCCGCGAAATGGACGTGCTCCTCTCCGCCGGTGAACAGATTTCCATGGCTCTTCTTGCCATGACCATTGAATCTTTGGGCTATCCCGTTGTTTCCCTCACCGGATGGCAGGCAGGCATCCAGACCAGCTCTCACTATTCTGCCGCCAAAATCCACCGCATCAACACCGAACGTCTTTCCATGGAATTGGACAAGAAAAACATCGTCATCGTTGCCGGTTTCCAAGGCATCAACAAATACGATGACATCACCACCTTGGGTCGCGGCGGTTCCGACACCACGGCCGTTGCCTTAGCAGCTGCCCTGCATGCCGACCTCTGCCAGATTTACACCGACGTCAACGGTGTCTACACCACCGACCCCCGTATTTGCAAAGGCGCCAAAAAGCTAGACGACATTTCCTATGATGAAATGCTGGAGCTTGCATCCTTAGGTGCCAACGTATTGCACAACCGCTCCGTTGAGCTTGCAAAGAAATATAATATCAAATTAGAAGTTTTAAGCAGCCTGACCCGCGAGCCGGGTACCATGGTTAAGGAGGTAGAAAAAGTGGAAAAATTATTAGTAAGAGGCGTAACCAAAGACAACGACGTAGCTCGTATTTCTATCGTTGATATTCCCGATGAACCGGGCAACGCATTCCGTATTTTTGCCACATTGGCACAGCACGAAATCAATATTGATATGATTCTGCAATCCATCGGCAGAGACGGCAAGAAGGATATCTCCTTCACCGTTGCCACCGCCCACATGGAAGAAGCCGTAGAAGCACTCAAGACCTGCCCCGGTATCGTTGCCGAAAACATCTCCACCCGTGACGACGTTTCCAAAGTATCCATTGTCGGTGCCGGTATGGTCAGCCACGCCGGTGTTGCTTCCACCATGTTCGAAGCCCTCTACAACAGCGGCATCAACATCCATATGATCTGCACCAGCGAAATCAAGGTTTCCGTTTTGATCGACCGCGACAAGGCAAACCTTGCTGTCAGCGCCATCCACGATCAGTTCCGTTTGGAGGGCTGATCGGTGCAGGACAGAATAGAAGGCAGAAACCCTGTCATTGAAGCCCTGCGTGCCGGACGGCAGATTGATAAGCTGTATCTGAGAAACGGCGACTACGACCCCACCCTTGCCAAAATTTTTAAATTGGCAAAGAAAAACGGCGTCGTTATCAAAAACGTGGATGTGCAGGCACTGGATTCCATGAGTGAAACAGGCGCACACCAAGGCGTAATTGCCTTTGCCGCCGTGCATGAATATTGCTCTTTGGAGGATATTCTGGAAAAAGCACGGGAAAAAGATGAACAGCCGCTTCTGGTTCTGTGCGATCGTTTGACCGATCCGCACAACTTAGGCAGTATCATCCGAACGGCAAATGCCGCCGGTGTCCACGGGGTCGTCATTCCCAAGCACGAAAGTGTCGGGCTCACTGCCACCGTTGCCAAGTGCTCTGCCGGTGCTTTGGAATACACGCCCATCGCCCGTGTCACGAATTTAAGTCAAGCCATTCGCTTTCTGCAAAAAGAAGGCGTGTGGGTAATTGGCGCTGACGGCACGGCAGAAAAAAGCATGACGGAAACAAAATTCACAGGTCCTTTGGCTCTTTGCATCGGCAACGAAGGCGAAGGCCTTGCACGCCTGGTGCGTGAATCCTGTGATGAACTGGTGCGCATCCCCATGCAAGGACAAATTGAATCCTTGAATGCATCCGTTGCCGCCGCTCTTTTGATGTATGAAGCGGCACGTACCAGAAAAAGCTTCTGATTTTTCGAAAATTTAATTAAAAAAGACGTAGTAGTTTTTAAAGACCACTACGTCTTTTTCCATATAGCTTATAAAAATTTTTCCATATAGCTTATAAAAATATTTCTTGCTTTTGTATTTTTTATATGATATAATAAAATGAATATATGCTCCAAAGATTAAAGAAAGCAGGTCGAAAAACATGAAAATTCGTCTTCTTTGTTTAACCGTTCTGACAACCCTTTGTTTTGTTCTTTTGGTTCATGCCGCCGACGTCACCGAGATTTCTTTTCGGATTGGTTCGGATTCTCTTTCCGTCAACGGAAAAGCCGTCACCTCTGTAGCCCCCTACACGGAAAACGGAACCACACTGGTTCCCTTACGTATTATCTCCGAAGCTTTCGGTGCTTATGTGGCATGGAATCCCGAAAATGCCGATATCACGGTTTCATCTGCAAATACCGTCCTTTCCCTCACAATCGGAAGCACCGCTGCCTATGTCAACGATGCCCCGGCACAGCTTCTCTTGCCGCCTGCACTCATCGGTGGCACAACCATGGTGCCGATTCGTTTTATTGCGGAAAATTTCGGTGCTGAAGTTTTGTATGATGAAAAGACAGCATCGGTGCTTGTCCGCAAAACCAATATTGCACCCAAAAGCAGTATCGACTATGCCATGCTTTTGAAAAGCTCGCAAAAGCCCCGTTTGGGTGACAGCTTTGTCGGTGGATGGTCGATGGACAGGTCTGACCGATTGCTTTTAACGGAGCGCTCCTTCGACGGCAGAACACACGTATTTTCTCTAAAAGACCTCGACGGCACCGTTACGATTCGTGTTGCGCCTCGGCTTTTAGAAAGCACCGCAGAGGATGCTTTGGGGAGCTATCGCTCCATTGGAAATTATGCAACCGTCAGTCATTTGGATATCCATCACACGCCCTCGAATATTCCCTATGCCCATATTCAGTACAAAACAGGTTCTTCCCACTACACACTTTATGCCGATGAACGCACTTACATCCACGGCGATTATAAACTTACCGTTGCTTTATCGGTCAACCATGAAATCGACAGCGAAACGCTATCCTCCCTCTTCAAAATTTTAGATTCTTTGGATTTCACTTTCGATGACTCTGTGGAAGATTTATCCGACGCAGACAAAAAAACCGCCCTTCGTTGGTATCGAAGCCCCGACCTTGGCATCACCTTGCAAGTTCCCGGCGCATACAGCGAGCACATCAGTGCTATGAATAACATTTCTTTTACCGACAGCCAAAAAAAGTGCTATGTGCAGCTTTCCATGTATTCCGCCTTTGACGGAAGCTCTGCTTGGGATTGGGTGCAATCGGATTATGCCAACAACCGCGCCCTGTTTTCTGAAAAAACCGCTGTATTCTCCGAAATCTCACAGACCATGATTGATGGACAAAAGGCTTACCTTTATTCCTATACCATCACCGAAAGCGACGCAAAGCATTTGTATCATGATATTTTCATTGAACGAGATGCGTATTTTTATAACATCGGCATTGCTCACGATATGGATTCCGATCATGAGAATCTTGCTTCAAGCTTGTCGCAAAGCATCCGTTTTCTTCCCATGGATGCCCAAAAGCTCGGCACGATGCTTCGCACCGATGCCATGGATGGGATCCGTTACACAAATTGTCAGTGGTTTGACAATAAAGTGTCCTTTCAAAAGCCTGCTTCTTGGCAAGAAATTGCCCAAAGTGTCCATAGTTTCCGTGCGACAGATGCCGCAAACCATGCCGCTATTTTCGTGTCGCGCTATCCGATTGCTCTTTATCCGACATTGGACAAAGCTTGCACTGCCGTAAAAAAAGACATTGCCGACAGCACCTTGGATTTTCGGATTTCAAAAGAATATACGACTACTTTTTGCGGCAAGAATGCCTGCATGATAGAAACCACCGGCAAAGATAGTCGCACCCGAGTCTATGTTTTCCGCGACCAAAGCTATTATATTTGCGCCGGCTTTTCGGTGCACCCCCTCTACGACGGCACACGACACAACGAGATTCGCACCCAATTTTTTGACAGTTTTAACATAGCTAAATAATCATCCAATGGAATATTTTTGAAAGGATTTATTATATGCGAAAACACATTCCGATTCTTCTTTGTATTTTTGCTTTATTTTCTTTCCCCACCATGGCGGCACCTGCCGATATAGATTTTTCGGATAAACCCGCCTTACAAACCCTATCCTATGCCGATCTTCCCAATAACCTCACGCCGGAAGAGCATGCCAACATATTGGAAACCTATCAGGATGCCATTGAATATATGTATGTCGAGCTGGAAAACCGAGCAGAAGAAATTTATCTGGATGAATATTATATTCCCATCGATGATTTTTCCGCCTTGTTCTACACCGTTGTCAACCGCGATGCCCATTTGTTTGATATGACGGACTTTTGCTCCTATGCCACCATGGATGGCTATATTTTCTCTTTTTATCCCACCTATACCATGACAAATGAAGAATATGAAAATAACAAGACATTATACAATATGTATATTGAAGAGCTGTTGCATTTGGGAGACGGCGATCTCAGCGATGTGGAAAAAATCCTGCATTTGCACGACTTTATGGCTTCCCATTATTTCTACGACACAGAGTATTCCACCGGCAACGCCGCCAGCACCGCTTTTGGATTGATGCACAATAAAACCGGTGTTTGCCGTGCTTACTGTGTTGTCTTTGAAGAAATCCTTCTTCGCTGGGGCATCCCCTGTATAACTGCCATTTCTCCCGACATGATGCACGCATGGAATATGGTTGAGCTTGACGGTAAATGGTATCACATTGACCTCACATGGGATGATGCCACGCCCGATTTCATAGGGCAGACCTATCATCATTTTTTGCTTTTGGACGATACCACAATGCAAAGTTCCGCATATAACCAAGATATCCATTATAATTGGCTGGCAGACAACAAAGCAACCGACAATACATATGTCAATTATTTTTGGGATGATAACCGCTCCCCCTTCCGCAATATTGGCGGTGTTTGGTATCACCTGGAGCTGGACACAAACAACTACACCACAGGTCTTTTTGCAATTGATTTTAAAACTCATGAAAAAACGCCGATTCATGTTACCAAAAACATTTGGTTCAACTGGACCGATTCGAACCGCTATTACATTTCCACCTTTGGCGGCATTGACACCTATGACGGATGGGTCATTTTCAACGATGCTCTTTGCCTGTATGCCTATCATCCCGAAACCAAAGAAATCAAAACACTTCTGGATGTCACGGGAAGCGATAAGGGATATATTTATGGCAGTTACATCGATGACCATGTATTATACTACGGACAGGTCAAAGATCCCGCGGAAAAAGGTTGCCCTGTCACAGGGAAAATCGACCTTTGTCCCCTGTTTCAAAACACACACTGTGAATTAATCTACAATGCCAACGGCGGCCACGGAAATTTCCACACCATCCCCACCTGTGTGACCTACACCGTTGAGGTCACGACATCTAAGCCTACCCTTGCCTATCATGAGTTTTTAGGTTGGGCGAAAACCCCTACAGCAACCAAGCCGGAGTTTTTTGCCGGAGATAAAATCATAATGGAAGGCAATCTCACCCTTTATGCCGTGTGGCGTTCCTATTGGAATATCTCCTATAAAGAATCCTCCAAGAATTTTTCGGTGACGGCAGAATCTTTTGAAAACAATGCCGGTCAGCTGTTTATCCTTTTCTATGATGATAAAGGCAGGCTCATTTCCATCACCCGAGAAGGCATTACATCAAAGAAGACCAAGAGTGTGAAAAAGCCCACAGGTGCCCGTGCCGCCGGTGCTTTTGTATGGTCGGATGTGGCAAAGCTAATCCCTGCAAGCGATGCCATATACGCAAATTTCACATACTGAGAATAAAAACCTCCTTTTTTTGACAGACTATCGAAAAAAGGAGGTTTTATATTTTGAAAAGAAAAGTTTCCCTGATGCTGATTGCAACACTGACTGTTTGCGCCGCACTTCTGTTGTGGCAACAAGAGCGCATACGTGCCTATGAAAACCGTTTGCAGCTTGCTTATAGCTATGCCCTCAATGAAGTGGAAGGCTACGTTGCCGAAATTGAAGATACACTGCTCATCAGTGCCGTTACACACGATCCATATGAGATTGCGCGCCTGTCTACCAAGCTCCACACCTATTCCAACGCCGCCATTTCCGCCATGGGGCAACTGCCGATTTTTGATACCGCGCTTGATAAAACAGCTCTGTTTCTAACCCAAACCGGAGAATTCGGACACGCCGTTTCTCTTCGGCATTTAAGTGACGGCATCCTGTCCGACACAGAGCAGTCCCAGCTTGCAAGCCTTGCATCCTATGCCGGGGTACTGCGTAGCCACTTAAATACCGCCGCAGACGAACTGCGCCTGGGCACTTTGTCCTTTGAAAAGTTTTTGGGCGGTCATGACGAAAACTTTTCAAAACATCTGTATGACACAGAAAGCGATTTTAAAGAATATCCGGAAATCGTTTATGAAGGCACGCACTCTTCGGACAGTGTGGTATCATCTTCTCATGCCGATCTGTATAAAGAACGATTGATTTCCGAAGAAGAAGCGAAAAAATCGATTCACGCTCTGTGCGCCGTCACGCCCAACACGGTCAGCGCCGTTGCCGGCACACCTGCCACCTTTGCCGCCACCATCAATCATGATACGGCAAACACCTATATTGCCGTCACTCAAAACGGCGGCAAGCTTGCCACATGGATGCAAGATCGTCTGCTTTTAGATGCCACCATGGATATGGCTACGGCAGAATCGTATGCCGAAAAGTTTTTGAATCTGCACGGCTATTATGATTTTACTCTTTTGACGAAACACGATTTGGGTACGGAATATATCTACAGCTATGCCGCCACACAAGAAGGCGTTGTTTTATACCCCGATCTTCTGCGCGTGAAGGTTGCCGCCGACAACGGTGAGATTACAGGCTTTGATGCCACAGGCTATCTTGCTAACCACCACACAAGAGCTTTTAATCCCCCGATTTATTCCTTGGAGCAAGCACTCTCTCATAGAGCCGACCTTTCCGTCCAAACAACACGCCTTGCCGTGATTCCCACCGCTACGGGAAAAGAAATTCTGTGCCACGAAATCATCGGCACAAAAGATGATAAAACATTCTATTTGTATGTCAACTGCGCCACAGGCAGAGAAGAAGAGCTGTTTTTAACGGAGCCGAATTTCTATTAAGCATCCTTTCTCTATGTTCCCATAAACAAAAAAGAAAATCACGAAAATCGTGATTTTCTTTTTTGTTTTATTTTAAGATTACATATTATTGTCGATGAGTACAATGTGTGCTTGCTCTGCCTCAGATTCCGGCACAAGAACTTCATAGCATGGATTTTCCGTCTCCTGACTGGCGGCTAAAGGGCGGATTTTAAACAGAAGTCCGGCTTCTTCCAGAAATTTGCCCATCTGCTCAGCGGTCTCTTTGCTCTGCACGGTACAGACAACGATCCACATACAATTCATCCTTTCCTGCCGAAGATATCGGCATTTTCCATCATGTCGGCGCATGATTATCGATATATGCATATTATTATACAGTATATTATTTAGTTTGTCAAGTAAAAAGCATGATTTTGTCGCCTGTCGCCAAAGCACTTTTCGTTTCTTCACAACTTCTCATCCTCGGGAATAAACCTGCGTTCTCCCACAAAATCGGCTTTGATTGGCACGTTTCTTCTGTTGTATGCATCCGTCATGGTTGCAAGATATATGTGCGAAAACGCCCCCGTCGCAAGCATTTTGTTCACCGCATGGCAACAGGTTTTTCCCGTGCAAAGCAGATCGGTAACCAAAATCGCAGTGGTTTTTTCTGCCTTAGCGCATGACTTTAAAGAATACACAGAAATACTGATATGTTCTTTTGCAAGCAAATATTCTGCCATATGCTTTGCCAGCTGATCTCCTCTGTCATGGATGCCCACAAAGCATACCTTTTCCATATCCGCTATTTCGTCCGTTATGCTATGCATCCATCGAATAAATACAGGAGTAACTGTCTCGGCATCCATCAGCTGTCACCTTCTTTTCTGAAAAAATACAAGGGATATACATTTTTAGCATATCCCTTGTTCATATCAATTATGCATTTTTTTGATTTTTATATAGTGATTCCACTGTGGCACAAAAAGCCTCCTCCGACAACTGATGCGCC
This sequence comes from Clostridia bacterium, assembly GCA_017390225.1. GTDB lineage: Bacteria > Bacillota > Clostridia > CAKSNL01 > HGM11501 > RGIG1017. The sequence goes on along the minus strand of JAFPCL010000174.1, from coordinate 3,265 downwards.
TTTTCAACAATGAAAATCCCCAAATCCTTTGCACGGTTGATCATATGCTGTCTGGCTTCTTTTTTCACGGGCAAGTGATTCGCAAAAAGAATCTTTTTTGCATATACGCTACCAAAATGCTCGCCTACCGAGCTCAATTTAAAGAGCTCATCCAAGGAAACATCTCCGCTTTTACACGAAATAAAAATGGGGATACTTCCTTTCATCAGGCACACATCCATCTCATTATACGGATTTCCCATCTGCGTCAGATTGCCGTCCCAGTCAATAACCACGCCGTTCATCACATCGTTATACAGAGGATTTCCGTCTTGTTTTAATCGCTTTGCCGTCACATATACTTTCATTTCCAGTGCCATGCCCTCTTTGCTCATGCACTTTTTGACCTGTTCGTTTTTATATTGGATTTGAAAGCATCCTTTTTTGAATTCATATGCAATCAGATTATTCTTGGTCAATTGATTTAAAATATCAAAATTCACGAAAAAGCCGATTCCTTTGTTTTTTTCGGTATCTAAAACCGTTGTCAGTTCATCGGATTTTTGGGAGTCTCTATGGCTTTCTGCCAAAGCCATTTTCCCAATATGCGAGGACCACGCTTTTGGGTCTTGCCTTGCCACGTCCCATATCCGGTCAACGTCTTTAAAAAAGCTTTCCGAATCCTCCCATACGGACGTTACATTTGCGCATCCGTCGGAAGAATAAATAACGTCGCCGCCATACAGCAATATGTTTTCCTCTATGGAAAGCTCGGGCATCGGACTTTTTGAAGACTTGCCGTCGATTTCGCAATCCAGCACCATATTGGTTTTGATGCTGACACGTTGCAGACGAATTTTCTTTTGCTCCCGATATCTTTCATAGATAATGCCTGCCGCCACCAGAGAAAGCTCGTCCCCGCCCGTCAAATCGAAAACACAGTCGTCATAAGCATTTACAACCGATGTTAACACTTCAATCTGATGCTGCATATTTTCTTCGTCGGCTTCCATGTTAATAAATTCCGTTTCGATACCGCGCCCTTCCAGAATCCGCTTGAACCGCATCTGCTGTTTTTTCATTATTTTTTTCTCTGAACCAATCATAATGACCTTTTCCGGCATAGCGGCAAGACAACTGCAAACATTCTCCAAGGGATTCCTGTCAAAAAATTCTACGTAAATCATGTTTTTCTCCTTTAGTACGGTCTTCTTGTGTCATAAACACTGTTGCAATCAAAATAACGGGACAACACCCCTTGATTTCCTCGCAAGGAAACACCGTCAACGGCACAGCGATTCATCGTAAAATACGTGTCGTAGAACACAACCATCGGCGTAGAATCTACAGGGCAATAGGCTTTAAAGTTAAAGTTATCCATCAGATAGTGCATTCTCTCGTCCTCTTTGTCAAAAACCACGCCAAAGGGAGAAATGAAGGTGTTGACTTCTCCGTATATCTCATCAATGACACTGCCGATCATGCGTTGCCATTTGTCGGAATCGTATTTCATCTGTTCCATAGTCATAGAATAATCTTTGAAATAATCATTATGGGTAAAGCTGTGGCTGGCAAATTCCCAACCTGTGTCGTAAAGTGCCTGAATAATCGGGCGAACCGCTGTTTTTTCTGCCTCGGCAAAGGCAATATCCTCTTCATTGGACACACGATAGCCCAAAAGTCCCTCATAGCCCGTCACGGCAATCACGCCTTTAGCACCGCGCCAGGAAAAATCGGGATGCGCTTTCACAAAATCGTCCAAAATCGGAATCACATCGCCATCCCCCGTAACGATCGTTTCTCCTTGCGGCGTGGTAACTTCTGTACGCACGATTCCGTTTTCCAAAACTAATTTATTGGCAAAACCGTCACCTGCCATATAGGGATAGTAGCACACATCATCAATGGAAATCACCAAAGGCGTTTTCCCTGCAGGCAGATATAACGTGTTTTCCGTAAGCGTACCGTCGGGATTTTCCGTGTACAAATCCTGCATACGAATCAGGATATAGTTTTTTGCATATAACTGCTCCAGCATGGCGGAAAATTCTTTAGTGGTGACCATCCATGCATCATAGCCGTCTTGGGTGTATTCCCCGTCAAAGGCAAGCTCGGGGTACACAATCAGGCAGTGAAAGAAAATATGCGGAACTTCACCTTCAAAGGGCACAAGCATATTTTTTTGTGCCGTGATTTTTTCTTGCCAAGAAAGAATTTCTTCCTCGGAAAAAGCCGTACACGATGCCAGAACGGCGGCAGCTTCATCACAGTAGTAGCCCAAAAGAAGCTGCTCCATTTCATTGGTTGCATTTTGCTTCTGCTCCAAAACAAGCTGTTTTGCCGCTTCTTCCTCTTCCCGTGCTTTTTTTCCGATTTTATTATGTACCGTACCAATCACAATGACGACAACCAGTGTTAAAAACACACTGAGAACTGCCATGCGACGTCTTCTTCGTCTGCGTTTTAACTCTTTCAGCCGCTCTGCTTTTCTTTCCTCTCGCCGTTGCCGATAATCCTTTTCCTGTTCTTCCCAATAGCTTTCGTATTCCTTCATTTTCTGTTCCTCTCTATATCAGGTGCTGTGTTTTTTACTGCAAAAATCCATTAACATAGCCGCCTTTTGCCCGTAGTTCCTTTTTTTGCAGATAACTTGTTAATTTTATTATAGCAAAGATGCCATGCAACGTCAAATATTGTGGAAAAATGTAATTAAAAATTAATATTTTCCCTCCCTTGTGCCGATACATGCATATATTGTAGGGTGCGGCGATTTCCGACGCACCGCAAATGCCGTATTTGCGGCACATCCTAAAGGCTGTGCCTTACAATTCCCATTGCGTCCCTATTTAATTTTGAACATAAAAAGGAACGCCACATGGGGCGTTCCCTACAGAAAATTTTACTGTTTGTCAATCCCGTGCATTTCCGTGCCGTTAATCGTAAACTTTCTCAGCTCGATAACAGGTTTCATGCCCGGCATATTTTGCGTGTACCGTTCGTCCACATCGTGCAGATAGAATTTCCCCGTCACTGTGAAAGTGAAGGTATACACACCCGTTTCGGGCGCCGTGAAAGGCTCAATGCCGTTCCGGTAGTCCCCTCTTTGCGTCAGCGCCTGTGAAAGCGTTGCATCGCTCAGCTTCGACACACGGAAATCATCGCCGTAACCCACAGGGAAGAAGGTATCGATTCTATCCGTTGCCAGAAAGCTATAGTGCCATTTCCACTGAATAAATTCATCCGATGTTGTAGACGATACCACTACCGGTCGATTCAGCGCAACATT
>JAFPCL010000173.1 GCA_017390225.1 Clostridia bacterium | reverse complement strand
AGTTACTATAAAGATAGATAACTTGAAAAGAGGACTGGATATGATAAAAAGAAGAGGAAAGAAAAAAATCGTGGATGTGACAGGAACTGTTTTGACACCGGGTAATGGTGGCAGATATTGCCGCGGCAACGGAAAACATCGGAATATATTTGGAAAAAGAATAGAGTGTTGCTGTGATGAATGTAACGACTTTGGGAGTGCTTTGAAGAGTAAACCCGTCGATATTTTATGCGGTTTTTGCCATAATAAACGGGATATGTGCAACAATCGTAGGGCAAAGGCTTGCTCCTGCCGTTTGTCCGTAGGCGTAGCGAAGACTCGCGGGAGGAGGCACGACACATAGGTCGTGCCGTACTTTTTTGGGTAGGAACAATCGGAGATTGTTCCGTAGTGGCTGTTTCGGGGATGAGAGGAAATCGAAACGTAGAGTGTGCCGTACTTGTAAATAAATCAAAGAAAATCAATGTGCGATTTTCCACTAAAACTTTTGAGGAGCAAAAATAAAACTTGCAAGCCGAGGCTTGCAAATAAAACAAAAATAGGGCGCGCTATGTCTTGCGTTTTTTGTCCACGTCCTACATTTCCTCCCGTTAATCTTCCTCCGAAAGAATCAATTCCGTGCGGTAGGTTATGCCGTTTCTTTGGTAGTTGACGGAAAGGATACTGCCGGAAGGGGTGGAAAAAATCAGGCGGTGGAGGGCAAGGGTGGTTTGCGGCACGATTTCATCGATGGACAAAAGAATATCGCCTTGTTTCAGCTCTGCCCGATCGGCGGGGCTGTTGGTTTTTATGGCGGTGATGCAAAGTCCTGCGGTTTTTTCGGCATTTTGTGGCATCTGCTTTTGGCAAGAAAAGCCGAAATCCATGCAGTGGAAGGTGTCGTTTTGGAGGAAGGCAGATACGACAGGGAGAAAAATATCCACGGGAATCGCCAAAGGGGGACTTTGGTTGTTTGTCAATGGTTCGGCGCGGATGCCGATCAGATGCCCTTTGGCATCCAAAAGAAAATCGCAAGCGTTTCCGTTGAAGGCGGCATCGGTTTTTAAATATCCGTCGGTATACAGGCTTTTCCCATCGGTGTTTTCTTCGGGCAGGGCAAGATTTTTTCCGCTGAGAATGCCGCAGGTGACGGTAGGTGAAAACACCGCATCCATGCCCACCGCAAAAACGGATGCTCCGATTGGCAAGACACCTGTTTCCGAAAGGGAAATCGCCGCAAGGTTGCTCTTGCGGATTTTCAAAATCGCAAGATCCAAGGCTTCCTCTTTCCACATCAGATGGGCACTGTGCTGTGTTTTGTCTGATAATGTCACATAGATGGGCTTTTCTTCTTCCAAAAGGTGAAGGCTTGTTAAAATAAAGCCGTCTTCGGAAAGAATTATGCCACAGCCGCCCGACAGGATGTCTTCATGGGCTATGGACACATGCACAAGGGAGGGAAGAATCGCCTCTGCCATAAAAGGGGGTTCTTCATCGGATGCTTTTGCAGAAGAAACCGTGGCTTGGGTGGGGATTTGGGCAGAAAGTTTGGGTTCGGGGAGTTCTTCCGAATAAGAGAATCTGCCGATGCCGACGCCCAACAGACAGGCGGCGGCAAAGGCTACGGTCATGAGAAATGATTTCATAGAAAAACCTCTTATATTTCAATGTCTACAGTGCCGCCGCTGTTTTTAAGGTGCACCACGGGGCGTTTGCCGTCGGCACGAATGTGGAAGCGATACCATGTGTCAAAATACCGATAGTCCAATCGGCAGTACGTCCAATCCGACGGCAGACACGGTCGAAAAGTGACTGTGTCGCCTTCTTTTTGAAAGCCCAAAAGAGAAGAAATAATCGCTTCCCGATACCATCCGGCAGAGCCGGTGTACCAGCTCCAGCCTCCTCTGCCCGTGGTGTACACATCGGCACAAACGGCATAGGGCTCTGCTTTGTAGCGTTCGACTTTTTCGGGATTTTCAGTCAGATGAAGGGGATTCAAGCCGCACATAAGCTTACAGGGCTTTTCTTTGTCGGATAATGCGGCAAAGCCGATAGCGGCCCAAAGGGCGGCATGGGTGTACTGTCCGCCATTTTCGCGCACCCCGGGGTGATAGGCGGCAACGTAACCCGGATCGGGGGAGCGCTTGGTGAAAGCAGGGGTGAAAAGGGCGTAGGCGCTTTGCGATTCGTTCCACAGATATTGCCACGCATGATGCATTGCAATGTTGGCTTTTTCCGTGGGATGCACCATGGCGGCCCATGCCTGCACCAAGCCGTCAATTTTACATTCCGAGCTGTCGTGGCTTCCGATTTTACTGCCGTCATCGTGAAAGGCGCGCAGATACCATGCGCCGTCCCAAGCGGAAGTGTCGGCACTCTGCAGATAGTCGGCGGCGGTTGTTTCATAGAAGGATGCTTTTTCTGCATCATCCTTTTGGCGGCACAGGTGCGCCAGCTTCTTTAGAATATCGCTCAAGAAAAATGCCATCCACACACTTTCGCCTTTGCCCTTTTCGCCCATTTTCCCGAAGCCGTCATTCCAGTCGCCACCACGCATCAGGGGCAATTGATGTGCGCCATGGGTGATATATTGGTCTGCCATCTTCAAAAGATGCTGATAAACGCTGTCTTTTACAGGGCTTGGCATGAGCGTTTCATACCGTTCTTTTTCCGATGAAGCAAGGGGTGGGCTTTTTAAATAACCGACTTCCTCCGACAGAAGAGAAAAATCCTTTGTGACCTCAATATAGCGGGACACGGCATAAATCAGCCACAAACCGTCGTCGGCACAAGTTGTGCGGATGCCTTTGGGGGCATCCTGCGGTACTTCGTGCCACCAATGGGGCACGTCGCCTTCCTCATACACAAAGGAAGCACACTTTAAAATATGCGCTTTTGCCATGTCGGCGTGGGTGTATAATAAAGAAAGAATGTCCTGTAATTGGTCACGATAGCCGAAAGCACCGCCGCATTGATAGGGGGAAGACCGTGCCCAAAGGCGGCAGACAACGGTTTGATACATCAGCCGTTCATTAAATAGGGTGTCCAGTTTAGGGTTTGGCGTTTCTATCTGAAAACAGGTGCAAAGGGTTTCCATGGCTTTTTTCGTATCTTCCAAAAGCTTTTGGGGATGATCCTGTGGCATGGGGTCTTTGCCCATATAAAAGCAAAGGGTGGCTTCTTCTTCGGGGGCAAGATGCACATGGGCTTCTGTGCGGGGCACATAAACGGAAGTGCCGTCCAGGCGGCTGACGTATTCACCATGCACATAACGAATCTTACCAAGGGCGCGCACCTCAGACTCGCCGAGAATCACCGAAAGATGCCATTTCACATCGATGTCCTGCGGTGTATCTTTTTTATTTTTCAAGGAAAGAAGCACAAATTTTCCGCAGACATTCGGCGGCACAAACACGGTTTTTTCCATGTGGTAGCCCTCGGCTTCACCTGTTTGCATGCAGTAGCCGAGCCCAAAGCGGAACACGCCGCCGACAGGGCGTTTGCCGTTCAGTGTGAAAAACTCCGACGGTGTTTTGTCGCCACGCAGATTGCGCCAAGGGGTAATCTGGCACAGGCGGCTGTTTTGAAACCAACTGTAGACCGTGCCGTTGGTGGATTCCCATGTGCCGAAGCTTTCGTTGGCAAGCGGATGACTCCAAGGAATCGGCGGTGTGCGGTATATAACGTAATCGTGCCCCGAAAATCCACCGTAGCCGTTATCAAGGTGCAGGTTCTTTGGCATAGGTGCAGATAGCTGAATTTTGGGAATCGGCGCTTCCTTGGGCTTTCGCACGGGCACGGTGCTTTCGCCTAAAATATAGGCGGCACAAAGCTTCAAAGACGCACGGGATGCCAAAGAGCTTTCCGCACCGGGAATCAGATAAATGCCCAGAGGGTGGTTTCTCGGAGCTTCCGACACGAGAGAAGAAAGTAGGGATGATGCGGCTTCGTACAGGGGCGAGGTGTAGCCGGCGGCATCGTCGCACAGAATCACAAGCTCTGCGCAAAGCTCATCACTTTGCCACAGCCGATAGGCGAAAAGTGCGGCTTTGAGCATCGGCAAATCCGCTTCCGTGTGCAGAACGAACAGAAGATAGGGGCGATCTCCGGAAATGCCGAAACGGAACAAGCCGTCCATGCCGTCGGTGGTTTTCATGGGGGCATTGCCGTAGCCGGGAAACACGAGGAAGGGAAGGATGTCCCGATAAAGCATCTGTCCCTCTAAAGGGATTTGAAGCAGTTGATTTCGCAAAGCTTTCCATCGGGCGGCATCTTCCAAAGCTTTGGAGAAGAGTACCTCGGAAAGAGAGGGGGGCGCAAAATGCTCTGCCATGCCGAAGGAGAGATAGACGTCGGCAGTGGCATGGGGCGCAAGGGTGAGGGAAACAACGCCTGCCATGCAAGGCTCTGCCGGGTTTTCCGAGGTCGGAATATCCGCATAAGCACCGACAGGGATTTCGTTTTCCCTCTGCCCCCAAAAGGCAAGACCATCGGTGCAGTAGGTGGGGTTACCGCTTAAAAACAAGCGGCATTGGGGTGCTGTCTCTTCTCTGCGGAGCGGACGGCGCTCGGCATACAGCGCCCCATGCATCGCACAAAGGCGAAGAAACAAATCCCCAAAGGCAGGGTGAGCAAGGTCTTGCGCTTCTGCCTGCAAAGAAGGCTCTATATACACGCTCAAACGGAGTGTGCGCGCATGGTCGGAAAGATTCTCTATCGAAATTTTTCGATATTCTTCGTTTTTGTCCGACGGCACGGTTACGGTTTCTCGGATATAAAGATTATTTTTTTCCATCTCATACAAAACAAAGCCTTCGTGTTTTGTGACCTTGCCGCCTGTCAATCGGAAAGCGGCATCGCCTTCTGCCAGAAAAATGCCGATGCCCTGTGCCATGGGTGTGCGACGAAAGCGCGTGAGATACAGATTGTTTTTCTTGGCGTAGCCGTCCATAGAAGCCGTTAAAAGAACGCTGTAGGTGCCGTTACTTAAAACGGCGCAATCCTCGGGAATAACGGATGCATCCAAGGCATAGGGCGGCACGCGTTGGGCCGTTGTTGTCCTCGTAATCGGCGGCAGAACGGCTTCTTTTTCTATGGGATGAGGAAAAGAGGGCAGATTTTCGCCGCAAAGATATCGACAGCTGTTCATTTGCGGCATACGGGAAAACAATTGCACGGAATAATCCGCCGTCAGCCGATTGCACAGGGCGGCAAAGAACATCCCCTGGTGGTGTGCCATGAAACTTCGGACGATGCCGCCGCTTTTGTCGTAGGCTTCGTAGAATCCGTATTTTCCGAGCATACCGAGCTTTTGGGCTTTTTTCAGATTGGATAAAGCTTTTTTTGGGGCAAAGGGCAAAAAAAGTCCTGCCGCATAGGGGGCGACGCAAAGGGCTTCGGTGCGCTTTCGGCTGAGGGCAAGGGCAGGCACGCCCAAAGCGGTATAGCGATAGCTCATGCCACGGTCAAAAGCGAAAAATGAGGATTCGGAGATGCCCCAAAAGGGAAGACGATGCTTTTTTTGGTAAGCTTCATTGGCAAAAAGGCAAAAGGCGGCGGCATTTCCCAAAAGAGAATCCTTCGGTTCGGGGAGAAACAGCCGTGGCATCAGATATTCAAATGCCGTGCCCGACCAGGAAGCAAGCCCCAGCCGTCCGCCGTCATGGCAGAGCGGACGGCTGAGAGAAAACCAAGCTTCCGGCGGCACATCGCCTTTGGCGACGGCAATATACATTCCCAGCCGTGCTTCGCTTGCCAAAAGATCATAGCGGCTGTCGGAGGGCTTTTGTGTCGTGCAATCGATGCCGACGGTGAAAAGCTCTTCCCGTGCATCATACAGGGGGGCAAAATCCATGGGGGCAATGAGAAGAGAAAGCTTGTCTTGGAGATCTTTTTTGGTCACATCGGTTTTTTTGCGATAATTTTTTATACAACGGCGGGTATAAGCGCAAAGGGGCGTTGCTTCCGCGGCAGCTAAATTTTCTTCGAAGCTTCCCGTTTCATCGGGCACAAAGCTTTCTTGGGATAACCCCAAAATTGCCCGAAAGCCCGAAAGGCGCGGCGGGAAATCGTCGTTTAGCCCTTCTTGCACCGTCATCAGGCAGGCAAGGAGATTGCCGCTGTCCACGGTGGAAATAAAACGCGGCGCAAGCGGCGACAAATCCTTCAGGTCATACCAATTGTAGAAATGCCCCATTTGTCGCTCCATGGAAAAAAGAGAGCAAAGAGCACGATCCAATCGGTCATAAAAATCCTGTGCGGAAATAAAACCCACACGGGCGGCAAAAAGAAGAGACAGAAGATAAAGTCCCATGTTGGTGGGAGAAGTGCGAAACGCCGTGCCTACGGGGGGACTTTCTTGAAAATTGTCCGGCGGTAGCCAATGCGTGTTTTCCGTAACCTGTTCATCAAAATAACGCCAGGTGGCGGCGGCATAGGAAAGAAGGGTCTGCGCTTCCTCGGGGGTGGGCGGTGCTTCTTTTTTGGGCGGCTGTGCACTTTGGTAGGCAAGCCAAGGGGCAAACAGCCAAAGCATACCGATACTGACGGCAAAAATCGGAAGCTTTTCTCCAAACACAAGCACAAACAAGCCGAGTGCAGGGCAAATCCACATGGTGCGAAAAACGCCCCACAAGGATTTTTGATCCCTGTCTGCATCGGCGGCGGTCACCCATTGGAGCAGATTTTTCTTGGAAATGAGCAGGCGATACAGGGTGCGAAGGATGGCATCGAGGGCACTTTTTGCCGCATGGGGCAAAATGGCAAGGCTAAAGAGGCTGTGTAAAAAAGCACCGCCAATGCCGCCGGGATCGAAGGTCATATAGCGATAGCGAAGTTGGCGCAAAGAGCCCAAAAGCGCATACAGGCGAAGGAGAACGGGCAGAAAAATTGCCGTAAGTCCAACCAATAGCCAAACGATAGCATCCTTGGCAAAAAAGCCGCCGAGAATTAAAAGCAAGACCACGGGCTCCGTGATACTGCGTCTTAGATTATCGAAAATCTTCCATCGGGATAGCACCGTCAAAGGGTTTTTTCCTCGCCCCGAAAGCATACGGACTTGATGCAGAAGCCAGGGCAAAAGTTGCCAATCACCGCGAATCCAGCGGT
>JAFPCL010000017.1 GCA_017390225.1 Clostridia bacterium | reverse complement strand
GCTACTTATATTTTAACTATTTATCTTTTACGATAAAAATACTATATTTAGGCTTTAAATTGCAAAGTAAGCAATATAATGAATACTTAATTCTAAAAAATAGTGGAAGGTGACAACATTGAAGAGGTTCTTATGCGGAAGTTTACTTATTTGTATTTTCGGAATGCTTTGTTTTGGCATTCCGGCATATGCACAAAGCGTGGATTATTTTTCTTTGCAGGACCCGCATCCCGGGGTGTATGATGCAAATACCGGGTATACCTATCATTTTATGTCCATAGATCCGGTACAAACACATCAAAAAGAATACACGTTGCGCCTGGATGTTTCCGATGTGCCAGAGGGAAAGCATGTTTGGGTCGACGCTGTCATCGGCACAAAAAACAGAGCCAACATATCGGGGGTAACAATTTCGCCGAACATCTTCTACAAGCAGAGCGGTCCGCATTTTACGCAACAGAGTGGTATTCATGACGATATTAAGTTCCGACCAAACTATATCAAAGAATTATCGGGCGGAAACGAGAACGGGAATATTCGATTTTTCGGAATAAATCTGGAGCCGAGTGCCACCGGCTTTTTGCGTGCTAACATCAATAACGATCCCGGCGTTCATGATAAAATGATTTTTGACGTCCATGTGGTTTCCAACTGTGAATTGCAAGCAGCGGAAGTCGTCAACGCCGGCTATAACAGTGAAACGGGGATTGTCCACATTGATTCCTGGGCACTATCTTATTATGGTGCCAACGGCTTTGTTTTGTATTTGATTCCGGAAGATATCGACCCCTACACTCCGCAAATCCAAGGGAATCAAGCTCTTTTTCAAGAGAATGTAAACAAAATCACAAGTTTTGACTTGTGGGAGAGCACCATTGCGAAAAAAGACCTGGAGTGGGGCTATGACTATGCTGTGGGTGCTTTAGGCTCTTCCGTTAAAATTTATCATCCCAATGTCGATGATATCACAAAGCTTTACCCACCTCTCAACAAAGAAAAGCGTTTTTACGATTGCTATAAATCGCATGATTTTTTCGCAGACGATAATACCGGTCGATATAACGGGCAGTTTTATATTGCCATTCAAGGGTATTATCTGAACGGCAACAACTATTGGGGCGTTTCCCGTCCGGTTGTGCTGGCAGATGCCTTGATTCCGGCGCTGACCATTCATGAAAAATCCAACGAAGCACTCAGCGAACCCAACATCGCCGGCACCGTATATCGGGGAACAGAGGGACTTTTGACTTGTGAGGTCAGCCATTATGTCAGCCATTCTGTCACCGGCGTGGATGTTCCCGGCACACTTACCTATCAATGGTATACCAAAGAAGCAGACGGAACCTACACGGAGATTGAAGGGGCAACCGAAAGCTCTTTCAGCGTGCCCGACACTTTGGCACTGGGAAGCTATACCTATGCCTGCAAGGTTACAAATACCATTACCATCACGGGTGAAACCCGTATAGCAAACATAAATGAGCAGAATATCACCGTAACGGATACCGAAGAAGCCATGCAGGAATTCACGGTAAACGTAGTAAGAAAGCCTGTGCCGTATCCTACGGCAAAAGACTATATCTATAACGGAGAGCTTCGCATCGGCATCACGCCGGAAAGCTATGAGGGAATGGCTTACAATGCCGAAGGCATCACCCGTGCTGTCCTGCCGGGCACCTATGCCGCCACGGCAAAGCTTGTCAGCGATCATTACTGCTGGGCAGACGGCTCTTTAGAAGACTATCCCTTAACGTGGACAATTTCTCCCATTTCGGGCCTTCATGTTGTCTATGTATCGCCCTTTACCAACACGGCAACGCCCGAGGCGATGAAGCTTGCCATTCGCTCCACGGCGTACAATGCAGGGATTACTTTACCTGACAAATTCATAGCTTCTTATACAGGCGGCAACGGCATGGCTACCGATAGCGGCGGCTATGACGTGAGCGGCAATGCGGTGTGGAAAGACCTGTTGGGTAAGGTCGATGACAAAATGGATATGGTTTTATCCGTGGACGGCGTAGCCTGCGTGACCGGCACGTTTACTGTGACCACCGGGCAGGACTATGTGTTTGGCAACAACACCAGCAAATGGGAAAATCCGTTGTCTATCATTAAATATGAAACACCTTCCGCTTGGACAGAAAAAGGCACAGATGCTTATATCAAGGCAAAAGAGCCCGAAATCGTGGTGGTGCGTGCGTATCTTCGCCCTAACCAGAAAATGCTGGTAGACACCGAAATCGGCATATATCACGGCAGAGTGGATGTGACCGTTAAAAAAGAATCGGACGGCACGGTGCAGGCAACCGACCATATCGACGGCTTCTTCCCGGTCACAACAGACGATGACTATTTCATCTCCAAGCTTCCCGAAAGCGGCACTACACAGCAAGGAGATTCTGCCTATGCAGATATAAACAATAAAAATACGCTCCGGGGTGACTATTGGTACAATGTCAAACCCTTTGTGGCAACGGAAGAGGGCATTTATCGCATCACCTTCTGCATTACGGGCGAATCCTATCTTTTGGATTACAGCTACGGGTTAGGCGCACAATACGGCAAAGACCCGGGGAATGATCCTGCCAATGCACCGAAAACAACATTTAAGAAGATATCCATTCAGCCGAAAGAGGCAAAAGAGAAATTCGGCATCGATGCCTAAAACAGAATAACATCAAAACGACGATTCGAAACGGACGGATCGTCGTTTTTGCACGTATGCAACCAAAGAAGTTTTGCAAATTCTCTAAAAATTATTTCAAATGATTGACAAAGAATCGGGAATGTGATATAATCATTTCAAACTAAGAAAGAATGGCGGAAACTATTTTTTCGAAGTTTCCCATTATCAAGATGAAAAAAGAAGGTGAAAAACATGGAACATATTAAGACGATTGAAACCCGCAATCTGTGCGACAGCGCAAAGAAAGGCGGTTGCGGCGAATGCCAGACCTCCTGCCAGTCTGCTTGCAAGACCAGCTGCGGTATTGCAAATCAGCAGTGCGAAAGCACCAAAGAAAGCAAATAATTGCACAGGGGTGTGTAAAAATGCACAGACCGTCACGGCGGCGGAATTCAAAGCTGTTCAAATTATGATTTAATCTTAAAAAATTTCAAAATGAGCTTTGGTAGAAATCTGCATAATTGCAGATTTCTTTGATAAAAGCCGCCGTGACTATCGACGAATCTCACCTCTCGTCGTACCTTTGTACGACTTCGGGATGTCTTCGGGCAGCGAGCTACCCGAAGAATTCGATTCATCAATTCTGCACTATTTTTACTTACCCCCCAAGCTGTGTGAATTTTTACACAGCCTTTTTTTTATATAAGGAGAAAAAATTATGATTCATCAATACAAGCTGGGTGGCTACAATATTGTTCTGGACGTTTGCTCCGGCTCCGTTCATGTGGTGGACGAGGTTGCCTATGATATCATTTCTATGTTTGAAGATTATGCAAGGGAAGATATCGAAGAAGCTATGCAGAAAAAGTATGCCGACCGAGAGGATATCACAAGCGAGGATATTGCGGAGTGCTATGCACAGGTTAAAAGCCTTCAAGAATCGGGCAAGCTTTTTGCACCGGATACCTTTGAACCCATGGCGGGCAAGCTGAAGGAAAAAACCGCCGGCGTAGTCAAGGCACTTTGCCTTCATATAGCCCACACCTGTAACCTCAACTGCTCGTACTGCTTTGCAAGCCAAGGAAAGTACAACGGCGAACGTGCCGTGATGTCCTTCGAGGTGGGAAAACGCGCACTGGATTTTTTGATTGAAAACTCCGGTACACGGCACAATCTGGAGGTGGACTTCTTCGGCGGCGAGCCGCTGATGAATTTTCAGGTGGTCAAGGATCTGGTTGCCTATGCCCGAAGCATTGAAAAAGAGCACAACAAAAATTTCCGCTTTACCATCACGACCAACGGCGTTTTGGTCGACGACGAT
>JAFPCL010000172.1 GCA_017390225.1 Clostridia bacterium | reverse complement strand
ATCACTTCACCGGTGGCGTTCATGGTGGTGCCCAGCTTGCGGCTGGTGCCGGCAAACTTATCAAAAGGCCACTTGGGGAACTTGACCACACAGTAGTCTACCGTGGGTTCAAAGGAAGCAAAGGTCTTGCCCGTAACGTCGTTGCGGATTTCATCCAAAGTGTAGCCCAGTGCAATCTTGGTGGTTACCTTTGCAATCGGGTAGCCCGTGGCTTTACTTGCCAGCGCCGAAGAACGAGATACACGGGGGTTCACTTCGATAACCGCATATTCCATGCTGTCGGGATGCAAAGCAAACTGCACGTTACAGCCGCCTTCGATGCCCAGCTCTTCAATGATATCGAGTGAAGCTGTGCGGAGCATATCGTATTCCTTGGGAGAAAGGGTCACAGCAGGCGCAACAACGATGGAGTCACCGGTGTGCACACCGACGGGGTCGACGTTTTCCATACTGCAGATGGCGATAGCCGTGCCGGCAGAGTCGCGCATAACTTCAAATTCAATTTCTTTCCAGCCGTAGATATAACGCTCAACGAGAACCTGCGTGATGGGCGAAACATCCAAGCCGTTTTTGGCAACGACACGAAGCTCTTCTTCATTGTATGCCACACCGCCGCCGGCGCCGCCCAAGGTGAAGGCAGGACGGATAATGACGGGGTATTTGATTTCTTTAGCAATGGAAACTGCGGTTTCCACGTCTTCTGCAATGCCCGACGGGATGCAGGGCTGACCGATTTTCACCATCGTGTCACGGAACAGTTCTCTGTCTTCCGCTCTGTCGATAGCATCGGCTTTTGTGCCCAAAAGGCGCACGCCGTAGCGATCCAAAAAGCCTTCTCTTGCAAGCTTCACAGCAAGAGTCAGACCCGTCTGACCGCCAAGACCTGCCAAAAGACAGTCGGGACGCTCTTTTTCGATAATTCTTTTGATGGTGTCTGCCGTTAAGGGCTCTAAGTAGATTTCATCTGCCAAAGCCTTGTCGGTCATAATCGTTGCAGGGTTGGAGTTGACCAAAACGACGTTGACACCGGCTTCTTTCATCACACGGCAAGCCTGTGCACCTGCATAGTCAAATTCCGCCGCCTGGCCGATGACGATGGGGCCGGAGCCGATAATTAAAACCTTTTGTATTCTGGGATCCTGCGGCATCTTATTTTTCCTCCGTTTCTGCGATAAACTTCATATATAAATCTTTGGTTTGGTTGGGACGGCTGCATCCTTCGGGACGGAACTGCAGTGTTTTGCACTTCTTGCCCGGGAACACCATGCCTTCAATCGTGCCGTCGTTGATGTTGGTGTATAAGATTTCGGCATTCATAGCTTTGAGGCTGTCTTCTGCCACGGCATAGCCATGATTTTGGGTGGTGATAAGCACCTTGCCTGTCTTCATGTCACGCACCGGCTGATTGCCGCTTCTGTGGCCATGATGCAGTGCATAGGTTTCTCCGCCGGCGGCAAGTGCCACCAGATTATGCCCTAAGCCGATGCCCAGCATGGGCTTTTTGCCGAAGCAAGCTTTAATCTGTTCAATCATTTCCACGTTATCCTTCGGATTACCGGGGCCGTCGGAAATTACGATACCATCATGCTTCAAAAGCTCTTCTGCTTCTGTGTTGTAGGGATAAAGTGTCGCTTTTGCGCCAAAGGCCGCCAAGGACTTTGCCGCTAAGGAGCCGCAACCGCAGTCTAATACGGCAATCGATGTGCCTTCACCGAAAACCTGCACTTCCTTGCAGGAAGCTTTTTCCACGCCGCCTTGCACTTTATAATCTTCCATTGCCTTTGCATCGGGGGTATCTGCAATTTGAATATTCATCGTGCCTTTATCACGCAGAATGGCGGTGATGGCACGGGTGTCTACGCCGTACACACCGATGACACCATTTTCCTTCATGTAGGCATCCAGCGTGGTATCCATGCGGAAATTGGAAGGCTTGTCGCAAAATTCGCGGACGATATATGCCGCAACTGTGGGCTTTTTGCCCTCCACATCTACACTTGCTACACCATAGTTACCAATCATCGGGAATGTTTCTACCACGATTTGTCCGTGGTTATTGGGATCGGTCAAGGTTTCCAGATAGCCGATGACGCCGGCATGGAACACACCTTCGCCAATGGCATCGCCCTCGGCACCGAAGCGGTAGCCTTCAAAGCAACTGCCGTCGGCAAGCTGAACCGTTACTTTCTTTTTCATGCTGCTTACTTCCTTTCCGTATTATTTCATCAGAGAAACGAGAACTGCCTTTTGTGCATGCAGGCGGTTTTCCGCTTCGTCGAAAATTTCAAGATGGGATTCTAACACCTCGTCGGTGATTTCTTCGCCTCTGTGGGCAGGCAGGCAGTGCAGAACCATGGCATCGGCTTTGGCAACCTTCATCAGCTCACTGTTGATCTGGAAGCCGCGGAAGGCTTCTTCACGGATTGCCTTTTCATCTTCCTGACCCATGGAAGCCCACACGTCGGTGTACAGAACATCGGCATCGGCGGCTTCTTTCTTGATGTCGGCACTCACGCTGAAGCGGCCGGTAGATTCTGCCCATTTCATAATCTCGCTGTCGGGGCGATAGTTGTCGGGGCAAGCGATGGACACATGCATGCCCATTTTGATGCAACCGACAATCAAGGAGTTTGCCATGTTGTTGCCGTCGCCAACGAAGCAAAGCTTCTGCCCTGCAAGTGCCCCTCTTTGCTCACGAATGGTCATGAGGTCTGCCAGCACCTGACAAGGATGGGCATAGTCGGTGAGCCCGTTGATAATCGGAATACTGCCGAACTTAGCAAGATCTTCTACTTCTTTTTGCTCAAAGGTACGAATCATGATGCCGTCCAAAAAGCGGGAGAGCACACGTGCGGTATCCTGCACAGGTTCGCCTCTGCCAATCTGCAAATCGCGATTGGAAAGGAACAGTGCATAGCCGCCCAAATCATACATACCCACTTCAAAAGATACACGGGTTCTGGTGGAAGACTTTTGGAAGATCATCCCCAAAGTCTTGCCTTCCAGCAGGCGATGCGATACGCCTTTCTTCTTTTCATACTTCAATTGATCTGCCAGATTGAGAACGCTCATGATTTCATTTTCCGACCAATCGGACAGTTTCAGCAAGTGCTTATTTTCCATTTTATAACACCCTTTCCAGATTTTATAATGTTTTATATCCTATTTTATATACGACTTTCGGCGGTTCTCAACTAAGAACCGCCGAAAATAATTATGCAAATATTTCTTTTAATACGGATAAAGCTTCCGTCAGCTGTTCCATAGGAATGTTAAGCGCAGGCAAAAGACGAACCTTTTCTTTTGCCGTTAATACCAAAACACCTTTTGAAAGTGCTTCATTAACGATTTCTTTTGCGGATTTTTCGGTGGGGGTAATGCCAAGCATCAAGCCCATACCGGAAATTTCTTTCACGCCGGGGGCGTCTTGCAGAGTGGAACGAATGAGGGCTTCTCTTTCTTTCACGCCCTCTAAAAGCTCCGGTGTGAGACGGGAGAAAACATGAACAGCACCGGCGGCACAAATGGGATTGCCACCAAAGGTAGAGCCATGAGAGCTCGGAGTCAACACGTTTTCTGCCTTTTCACCAATAATACAAGCACCAATGGGAAGACCACCGCCCAAGCCTTTGGCGGTTGTGACCACATCGGGGGTAATATCATATTGCATAAAGGCATAAATACTGCCGGTTCTGCCATTGCCGGTCTGCACTTCATCAATCATCAAAAGTGCATCTTTTTCGCGGCAAAGCTTAGCAACTTCTT
>JAFPCL010000171.1 GCA_017390225.1 Clostridia bacterium | reverse complement strand
CGACTTTGAGCAAATCTATTCCGATGCCTGGTGGTATAAGCTGAAAAACGGCGCATCCTGCTACGGCGTGTTCTGGGACGGAAGAAAAGAGCAGGGGCTGGGGGACATTGCCATTGCCCGTGTGGACCTTTTAAATCTGTTCTGGGAACCCGGAATCACGAATCTGCAGGACTCGGAAAATATATTTTTGGTCAGTCTTGTCGATGAGAAAGCACTAAAGGTGCGATATCCTGATTTTAAGTCCTTCGGCAGTGTGCTTGATATTGCCGAATACCGATCCGATGAATATGTGGACAACACCAAGAAGGTGACGGTGGTTGACTGGTATTATAAAGTCCATAAAAATGAGAAAACAATTTTGCATTTTTGCAAATTTGCAGGGAACACGCTTTTATATGCCAGTGAAAATGACCCGGTGTATAAAGACCGTGGCTTTTATGATCACGGGCAGTATCCTTTTGTACTCGATGTTTTGTATCCGGTGGAGGGGTCACCCGTGGGCTTTGGATGCATTGACCTGATGCGTGATCCGCAGGTGTATATCGACAAGCTCAACAAGATTATTATGACCAATGCTGCCATGAGCGGCAAACCGCGGTTTTTTATTAAGGACAACGGGGCGGTGAACGAAGAAGAGTTTGCCGATTGGAACAACCAAGACTTTGTGCATGTAGCAGGTTCTTTGGATGAAACGAATATTCGACAGATTGGCGTGGATCGACTGGACGGCTATATCGTACAGCATCTTTTAAACAAGGTGGATGAGCTTAAAGAAACCAGCGGCAATCGTGATTTCAATCAAGGGGCTTCTTCTGCCGGTGTAACGGCGGCTTCAGCCATCACGGCACTGCAGGAAGCAGGCAACAAATTAAGCCGCGATATGTACAAAGCAAGCTATCGTGCCTATCGAAAAATTTGTTGGCTGATGATTGAACTGATGCGCCAGTTTTACACAAATCGTAGGCATTTTCGGATTACGGGTACGGGGTTTATGACTTACAGTAATCATGATTTAAACAAAGAGCTTTCGCATCCGTCTTTTGATATTGCCATTAAAGCCCAAAAATCCAATCCCTTTTCCCGAGAGGGGCAGAACCAGATGGCGCTTTCTCTGTTTCAGGCAGGATTTTTTGAGCCGCGGGCGGCGCTGTCTGCCATCACGGCTTTAGAGCTGATGGAATTTGAAGGCAAAGAAAAAGTGGCGGAAAAAATAAGAAAGCATCTTCAGATGACGGAGGAGAAAAATGATCAGCATCAAAGCGGCAACGGATAAAAAGCACTTGATTCTTTCGGCAAAAGGTCATGCAGACTATATGCCGGGCAATGATATCGTTTGTGCCGCCGTCAGTGCGCTATTCTGTACGCTGGCATTGAAAAGCCAAAAAGCAAAGCTTTTACCGGGCGATAGCTTTATTGTGCTTTCGAATAATGCCGATAACAGGGCTGTTTTCAAAGCCGTTTTATCGGGGCTTTGTGCCATAGCGGAGAGCTTTAGCGCACACGTTCGGGTGGAGGTTGGGGCTTCGGCGGACAAAATCAATTTTTTTCAAAATAAATGTCAAGTAATATGACTTTTCTGAATGGAGGATAAAACATGAATCAATTTTCGCTGACTTTGTTTGATGAGAAGAAGAAGCTCATGCAAACAGAAGAGGATAGCACCGGGATTCTTTCGGCTCAAGAGGGCGGTGCGCTTGAGAAAACGGGCGATAACAAAGAAGCTTCCGTCGCCGGGAAGCAAGAAGAAAAGGAGGAGAGCTTTGAAGAACTGATTGCAGGAAAATACAAGGAGGCGTTTACAAAAAAAGTGCAGGAAATCATTAACCGCCGCTTTAAGGATTCCAAGGAAACGGAAGAAAAGCTCAAACAGCTGGAAGCGCAAATGGCGGCAAAGGAAACGGATAAGCCTAACAAAGAAACGGAGGGCTATGTGAAGGCATTGGAGCAAAAAATTGCGGCGATGCAGATGCAGGCACAAAGAAGCGAAGCGGCACGAAAAGCCAAAGAGGCATATGATGCGTGGGCACAGGATATGGAAGGTATGCAGATAGATTATCCTGAGTTTGATTTGGCAGGGGAGCTGAATAATCCCGACTACGCTCGACTTCTGAAAAACGGTATGGGACTAAAAGACGCTTATGAAGCGTTGCATCTGTCGGAAATCAAGGAAAAGATTGCACAAAAAGCAAGAGAGGAAGCGGAAAACAGCTACCGACAAAGACAGGAGCGACCGGAAGAAAACGGTGCGGTGGGCGGTGCGCCCTTGCGCCTTTCCCGTGACGTATCCCGTCTTTCCAAGGAAGAACGCCGCGAGATTGCACGCCGTGCCGCGCGCGGAGAAAAAATCAAGTTTTAAGAAAGGATCTGATATTTTGATGAATTTAAGATTGTTTGACAACACCAACACCACGGTAAGTCCCGGACTTTCCGACGAAATGAAAACCTACTACAGCGATTATCTGATTGACAATGCCACGGCACGACTGGTGCATGACCAATTCGGGCAGAAGCTTCCGATTCCGAAGGGCAAGGGCAAGAAAATTGAATTTCGCAAGTACAATCCGTTCCCCAAAGCTACCACGGTTCTGACGGAAGGCGTAACCCCCACGGGCAGAAGCCTGACGGTGGATACGGTGGAAGCTACCCTCAGCCAGTATGGCGACTATGTGGAGCTTTCCGATATGCTGGAGCTGACCGCCATTGACAACAATGTGGTGCAGGCTACGAAGCTTCTGGGTAATCAGGCAGGCGAAACCTTGGATACTGTGACACGTGAGGTTTTAAATGGCGGCACAAACGTCCAGTATGGGGCAGAAAGCGTCAGCGGCAGACATCTTCTGGTGGGCGGCGCACCCGAGGGCAATCACTATTTTTCCGTGGATTGTGTTCTGCGTGCTGTGCGCAAGCTGAAGGCCATGAAGGCTGAACGCATTGACGGCTACTATGTGGGCATCATTCATCCCGACGTGGCTTACGATCTGATGAGCGACAGCCGCTGGGAAGCTGTGAAGTCTTATGCCGATCCCAAGGATTGGTATGACGGCGAAATCGGCAGAATCGGCGGTGTGCGCTTTGTGGAAACCACCGAAGCCAAGATTTTTACTGCTGATGATCTGACTGCAGGCAGTCGCAATCTCACGGTGAAGAGTTTTGCCAACAAGGTCGTGACCGTGGAAGAAACTTTGACCGATAAGGATGCTCAGGCACTAATCGGCAGAAAAATTCTGATCGGTAGCGAAAAGTTTTCCGTGGCTTCTGCAAGTGCCAATACGATCACTTTGACCACAGCTCCTGTTAGCGATATGCCCGAAGCCGGCGATATCGTGTATCCCGGAGAAGCCGGTGCTATGGGAAGACCCGTCTATTCCACTTTGATTCTGGGCGACAATGCTTACGGCGTGTCTTATCTGGAAGGCGGCGGCCTTCGCCACATTGTGAAACAGCTCGGCTCTTCCGGCACGGCAGACCCCTTGGATCAGCGCGCTACCGTAGGCTGGAAGGCAATCAAAACAGCGGCTCGTTTGGTGGAAGCATTTATGGTGCGTGTGGAAACTGCATCCACTTATGCATCGAGCGCAAACTAAGAGAAAGGACAGATGAATTATGGCGAAAACAACTGATAACAATGCCCTTTTGGCACGTATCCGTGAGCTGGAGGAAAAGCTCGAAAAAGCAACCAAGTCCCACGAAGCTACCACTTCAAAGCAGATGGAAGAATATGTAGAGGTAGAGCTCATTCGTGACAACGGCGCATACAAAGACGATGTGTTTGTGTCCGTCAACGGCGAAAACTGCCTGATTCGCCGTGGTGTTCCCGTGAAGATTAAGCGAAAGTTTGCCGATGTTTTAGAGCAGTCCCATCAGCAAGATATTGCTGTTCTTCGTGAGATTGAACGTCTGGAAGCGGACTATCGCACCAAAGAAACGGAACTGGCATAAGGAAAGGATGAGAACGCTATGCGAAAACTTTACGGAAAAGTGAGCGATCGGGAGATCAAACTGCAATCCGCCTTCGCCGGCGTTCAGGGAGAAGCGGGGGCAACAGCCCTCGTTCTCTCTTTTACGGCAGACTGGGCACATTTGGGGAAGCGGCTTGTTTTTCTGAACAGCCACCATGAAAATCCCGTGGCGGTGCTTTTGGGTGTAGATCGCTTGTACGGCGACGATCCTTTCAGTTATATTGTTCCGATTCCCGGAGAGGCACTGGAATTTCCCGGCGATGCACTTCTGATGGCGGAAGCCACGGAGGAAGGGTCGGGCAAGTTAATCCGTACACTGACGACGGCGTTTCGGGTTGCTCCTGCACCGACAGGCACATTGAATCCTATGGAAGAGGATGAAGCTCTGCAACTGCAGGCACAGCTTGACAGCATCCGTGAAACGTTGATGCTGGGGCTTTCCGATGCTGAATTGATCGGAAGCTATGCAACTCGTGCTGAAAAAGCGGCAGAGGAAGCCGAGGAGCATGCAGGTGTTGCATTGGCGGCATCGAGAAATTGTATTTTGGCTTCCGGCGATCATCATGCGGCATGCTATCAAGGGAAAATCACTGTTCCGATTTTATGGGAAGAACAAGATAGCGTGTATGTTTGTGATATACCGACGGAAAGATCACTTTCTACCGATGCTTTGTGGTTGTTTATACCAAGAGAAAAACAGGCAATTGCAGAGCAAATGGGGCTTTTTGCCTGTGAAAGCCGTGACGGGTTTTTACGGCTTTTTGCCGCTAAAGCACCGACTGAAAGCTTTACGGCGGACTACACTTTGATGCGAGGGGTGATCGTTTTATGATGGGATTTTTAAATTTTACGGCAAATGAAGCTCGTGTGCCGGCAGGGACGGTTGCTTTTTTTGCAGGAGAAAATATTCCTTCCGGTTGGCTTCTTGCCGACGGACGATGCGTGAAGCAAGAGGACTATGCGGCATTATATGCCGCTCTCGGTTCGATTTACGGTGAAGCGCCGGAAGGGTATTTTCGCTTGCCCGATGCACGGGGGCTCTTTCTTCGAGGGCTGGATAGTGACCGCTTTGTGCCGACGAGTGATACAGAGCTTGTAGATGG
>JAFPCL010000170.1 GCA_017390225.1 Clostridia bacterium | reverse complement strand
TTCTGCCAAAAGTTCACCATTCGGATCGCCTTTGCGCATTTGCAAAACATCGCCGTCGCTGTAGTAATTATCTTGACAGCCTAATGTGAAAACAACGGTTTTTGTATTTTTCGGCACAGTGACAGACGAAAAAACAATAGATTCACCTTCATTCATCCCGTCTGTCGAGCCGTCTGCATTTAAGGTAAACCCATTGTTTACAGCCGCTGTTCCGGGCAAAAGCTCAAGCTCTGCCGCCATGGAATTCAGGCAAAACAAAAAACTGAAAACCAAAAGAAAAACCGATAATTTTCGCATATTTTCCTCTTTTCCGCCGAAAAAATCCGGCTAATGATTTAATAATAAAAACAGTGATAGCATCGCCACATTGCCAAAGGGCAATATAGCGATGCATACCTTTTATTTTTTATCTTTAAATGTTTGGTAGGTTCTGTTGACAAGCGCAATTGCCGCCTCAATGGTACATTCATCCTGCGGAAGAAATGCCCCTTCCGGTGTGCCGTTAATAATTCCGTAGCCGGACAGATATTGAATGGCTTCATTTGCCCAATTGCTGAACTGTGCCTTGTCAGTAAAATCTACCGGATTTTTCACACTGCGGTTGAGCTTCGGCAATGAAGTGTAGAGTGTGCGGTGAAGCATTGTCGACAGCGCCTCACGGGTGACAAAGGCATCCGGCTCGAAATAAATATCCGTAACACCCATAACGATTTTTAGATTATGCGCGCGCAGAACATATTCATCCTGTGTATCCTGGAACGTATTTCGATCAGACATCACGGAACGAAAGCCCGTGAGTTTTTGGTTCAGGAACACCGCGAGGCGTGCAAATTCCGCACGGGTGATAGGCTCCCCGAATCTTTCCAAAAGTGTTTCATCCACCAGCCCCAGTTCCATCGCCTGCACCACATCGGGAACAGCCCAAGTGGAAATCCCTTCATAACCTGTCATGAAAAGCGCAGACGGTGTGCCGTCGATCGCAACATTGCGGCTGTACAGGAGCGAGCCGTCTTCTTTGACGGAGGATGCATACAATCGAAGCTCATACGTTCCGGGGAACACAGGAGCACGCATACACACCGTTGTTCCCTTCTTCATATCAAGGGGCTCAAAATATGGCTTATCATGCGCCGCACCCTTTTGATAGATACCAACGCAAGCACCTGTGTCGATCTGTGCCTTTGTGAGCTTATTGACCGTAATATCGATATTTTCAGCCAGCATGTATGTGTTCTTCAGCAGTGTGAAGGAAGCATCACCTTCTGCCTTGTAAGCTACAGCAAAGGGTTTTTCCACAACGAATGTTTTTTTGTTTTCTTCGTATGTGATGTATAACCGCATCACATATTTACCCACATCCGTCGGTGCCGAAATCATCATACGTCCTGCATCGGCTTCCGACAAATATTCACCAAACTTATACGAAAATTCATGCGCCGCACCGGCACGGAAAATCTCCACATGAGCACCGGCTTCCGCATGCAAAGGATCTGCACCCAACACCTCTACTGCCATGAGCTCGTTGGGCTCATAGACTGCCCGATCCAGTGTTAAAATAAATTCATCCTGATGATGCCAATAAACAATCTTGAACGTCTTTTTTACTATGGCAAAAAGCTGCTCTTCATCTGCAAACAAACGAATTTCGTAATTGCCGGGGCGCATCGGTGCCTTGAAGGTCCATGTGAAATCATTGTTCATGCTCATCAAATGGTTGCCCCAGACCGTTTCATTTCTGTTTTTATCCGACTCGTGATAAAGGCCAAAGCATGCTCCTTTTTCGATTTGTTCCGGCGTTACACCGGAAATGGCAACATGAATATCTTCGCCGATCAGATACTCTTCCTTATCAAGAGATACCGTTGCAATATTCGCCGCAAAAGAAGGCAGAATACAGACAGCGACAAGCATCATAAGTAAAACGAAAAATATAGATTTTCGCATACAAAAACCTCCCTAAAAATGATAGTAAAATTATACTCTATTCAAACAAAAATGTCAACATTTTTTTATGCATTTCCACAAAAAAGCACCGATTTCCCGCGAGAAATCGGTGCTTTTTTTCAGTTCATTTTTGAGATGCGGAACAGGATACATGCAATATCTGCACGAATCAGGGATGCCTGCGGTGCAAACCGCCCTTCCGCCACCCCTTGAATGAGTCCCAGATTGTACATTTTGCAGATACTTTCCTTTGCATAGTCCGATGCTTCCGCTTCGTCTTCAGTGAACGGATATGCAGTATCGGTGATTTCTTTCATCGGTGTGTTCGAAGCCGAAAGTGCACGCATGATCATCACGGCCGTCTGTTCACGGGTCACCACACCGTTGGGATTGAAGCTCGTGTCGCTTACCCCCTTGATGACCCCTGCGGCATAGGCGGCGCGCACATCGGCATAGAACCAATCACTTTCCGAAACATCCGTAAAGTGGGTAATATCCGCGGTTTCCGTAAAGCCGAACATACGCACCAAAAGTGCCGCCAGTTGGGCACGTGTCAACGTGTTGCCGGGCGCATATTCCGTTTGAGTGATGCCCTTTACAATCCCCTTGGCGGAAAGTGCCTCAATGGATTCTATGGCATAGGCATGGGTGGAAAGATCCGTAAACACGGGGGATGCCGGCTCTTCCGGCTTTTCTTCCGGCTTTTCTTCCTCCGAATCGTCCGGCTTCACAATCGTGCCGGAGCTTCCGCCACCGATAGCCATCTGCTTTTTGGTTACGGTAAAACCTACCGTGTCGGAAAAGTCACCGTAGATTGCCGTTACTTCTCCTTCCCCGTCCTTTTTCGTTACCAAAGAACCGGTTTTGACCGTGGCAATCGAAGAAGGCTTCACGGAGATTTCCGCTTCCACTTCCTCTTCCGTGCCGTCTTCATAAATGGCAACGGTCGTGACATCAATGCTCTTGCCCTCGGTCACCTTTGTCTTGGACAGGCGAATTTCAATAGCTTTCATTTTGTTTTCTTTTTCGCCCACTGTCAGTGAAGTTCCCTTATAGGTTGCCTCTACTTGATTGTAGTCCTGATTGAAAAAGCCGCAACCCTCTTCTTCATATAAAGACAGTTGCACCGTGCCCGTCGCATCTTCTTTCACTTTAAAATCACAGGAAAACAGCACACCGTCGGATTTCATATCCCCGGCATTGGCACCGCTGATTTTATAATAAGAAAGCTTTTCCACATTTGCCCCCGGCGCATCGGCGTTTACCACAATCATGCCCTGATAGAGGTCGCACTTTGTAGAACCTGCCACGGGATAGATCAAATCCGCATCATAATTGATGATGCACATAAAAGATGCAAAACCGGGATTGTCTTTTACTTTCACATCCACGGAAAATGTGCCATTTTCCGCCACCTCGGACGCCGAAAGCGAAACCGTCATGGCATGTGCCGCTCCCATAAAGCAAAACAATGTCATAATCGATACCAATACTAAAATCAAATGTTTTTTCATACGTTTCAACCTTTCTTTGTTTATCAACATTTGCTGATATGATTTTATCATACTTTATTTATAAATTCAAGTGACACTTTTCCCCTTTTTTATTCTCGTATAGAGCACGCACATAAAAATCGTAATACCGTATACCGCCACGCATCGAATCAAAAATCCCGGTGCTTGCGCCACGATGCCCAAACGATCCAAAACATCATTGGTCAGAAGAAGCACCAGCATATGCCACAGATAGATATAAAAGCTCGCCTTGTCTATATCGGTAGCCAGCGGCACACGCGCCCATATCGAATCGGGGATTTTTTTCGCCAGTGCAAATAAAAACACGATTGCCGTCAGGCAGTATACACTGTGCCACAAATTCATATAGGGTACATAGGCAAACTGATTAAATGCCATATAACTAAACAGCACACACAACACGGTGACAAACCCGTAGATTACGGATAACGCTTTGAAATTTTTCTTCAAAATATCGGAAAAAGCATCGTAATTTTTCCCGACGTAGCATCCGATCAGCCAGTAGGACACATAGGTTGTAAACAGCCTGTCATTGTAGATAAAATTGACTTGCGGAAAAAATGCAGACAGCATTGTCGGCAGATAGCTCTCTAAAATCAAAGTCAGCACGATGGCAAAGGGCACAAACACAACACCGGACACTTTGCCCACCAGCCGCTTCCACACAGGAAACAACAAATCAAATTGAAAGAGAAGCGGAATAAAATACATATGGCACACAAGACTTCCCAACAGAAAATGACGCCCAAAAAATAAAATATCCATGGGATAACCGTACCGTATCATATAATAGGCATAATAGACCGCATAGCAAAGGATATAAGGAACAATAATGCCCTTGAGCCGACCTTTGAGATAAGGAATATAGCCCTTTTGCTCTTTCCCGTTTAAAAACAGCTTCACCCCGGATAAAAAAACAAAGCCTTGTACCACAAAGGATGCCAGCCGCCAAGGAAGCATCACCGCCGTATATTTTGCCGTCCCCGGCAAAAATGCCGATACGGGATATGAAATGATATGAATCAGAATCACCAAAAGACAAAACAGCACATTCAGAATTGAAAGCTCTGTCCGCCGTTTTTTTGCCATGCTCACCATTCCTTCCGCAAAAACTTTCTGTATTGTAGCATAGTTTTGTTTATACGTCAAGAAGCTCCCGGGCTTCGATTTACCAGCAGATAAAATGGATGCCCGATGCCACTTCAAAGAACAGACGGTCGCCTTCTTTTGTGCCTTCTTGTTTTTCCCCATCCACCGTCACACAGATTGTTTCCTTTCCTTCTTTCGGCACGCCGATGATCGCCGTTGCATTTGCAGGAACCGTTACGGTCAGCTGACAGCCGGCATCGGTTTGAAACCAATCGACATACACGCCGCCGCGGATTGTGGGCACGCAAAGGTGAAACTCTTTTAGTCCCGAAGGTCTGGGTTGTACTTTAAAAACTTCATATCCCGGCTTCACAGGCGACACGCCGGCGATATAGCGTGCCGCAATGGGAAGCGGCGCCGAGCCCCAGGCATGACACATGGTCATATTGGGCTTTAATGAGAAATCCCATGCCTCTGCCGCTGTGGTTGCCCCTAAAGAAAACAGCATATGATACCAGGAATTTGTCTCTTTTGAGGTTAAAAGCGCCATGGCTTCTTTTGCAAAGCCTTGTTCGTATAATGCCGTGAGCAAAAAATGTGCACCATATACGTTGCAGGGCATCGGTGGGCGCGAAAGCACATATTGCATCGCTTTTTGCGCCGCTTTCGGCTCTAATAATCCGAATGCTACGGGATAGAAGGATGCATGGGCAGAAGGATCTTTTTTCTCCATACAAGTTGGACTTTCTGCCAGTGCCCCCGAGGGCAGAATGATGCTTGCAAGTGCCGCCTTGATGGTTTCGCCATAGCCCAAAAACGTCTTTTGATCTTCCTCTTTTCCCAGCACCTGTGCAATGTTTGCCAGTGTCAGCCATGCCGCCGCATGAAAAGCGGAAGCTACGGTGCTGTGAACAATCCCATCCTCAAAAGACATATGCCCGTCACGCAAAGAAGGCGGCCAGTCAATCAGAATCGGGCGATTATTCCCCGACAGCACAGGCACAAAGCCGGTTTCATCGGGCACTTTTGCCTTTTGGCATAAAGTGTCGTAATGTGCCGCCAAAGAATCCTTGTTTCCCGTTGCCATGTAGTCTTCCCATGCAGAAAGAACAATCAGCGGCTTGTATTCTTCACACCAGGTGGGATGATTGTATAAATATTCCAATGAATAGCGGGCAACATCATATTTTCTGTCAACGGCATAGTGGGACAGCTGATGGATATAAGCATCGCCCTCATAAGGCCCACGCTCTCGGGTAGGGCAATCCTGATACAAATCCATTGTTGCCGCTTCAATCGTATATTTGCATAAATCCCAGACGGAATCCAACAGCATATCGGTCGTTTTCATTGAGGCGGCTTTTTCGTTGAAAGGACAGGCAAGACGAAAAAGCTCCACATGGGCGGTCACATCCGTCGGCAATCCGACGATTTCACCATAGCGAAACGCCCGATAGCCGAAATTTTCCACCGTGCCGCCATACCCCTTCGGCAGAAGCCATTCTTCATCATAGGTCACGCCCGTTGCCGCCTGATAGCGAGGTGTTCCGTCCTCGTTTTTTTGTTCTCCCAAACGAACACGCAATGCGGTTTCCTCTTGGACGGACGAAAAATGAATACGAAGAATCCCAATCACTTCTTTGCCCATATCAAAAACCAGATGGTCGCCTTTTTGTGTGTAGGCAAGTGGCGTGATGGGCAGTAGCTTGAGGTGATCCATAGGGAGCGGCGTGCGGCTTTGTGCATCGATTTCGCCCAAAACCCGTGCCGGTTTCCAATCACTATCCTCAAATTCCGCCAAAGAAAAATCTTTCGGATACAGTCCTGCTCGGATATGCTCGTTGCCCATGGCATAATAGCCCGTAAAACGTCCTTCCATGCCAAAGCATGCATCGCCACACCACGTCATGACCTTTGAATCCGATGCAATGATTTTCTTTGTGCCGTCGGCATAGCATAAAACCACACGGAAAGAAAAGCACCTGTTGTCCGCACCGGAACAGCAAATGCCGCCAATGACGTTCTTTTTATTTTTCTTCAGATAAGGCAAAATATCATAGGTGTGGTACGGAAGCTTTTCGGCGCTTCTTGTGGGTGCAACGCCAATCAGCTTCCCTTCCACGTATAATTTACAGACATATTGGCGAATGTCCGCCGTTTCTCTTGCCGTCACATAGACAAAAGCTTCCGTCAGCTTGCCCGTCACCAGATAGGCGGCAATCGTTCTGCGAAAGAACACAAAGCGAGCATCCCCATCATGCCAAACAGAAGGCATTGGTGTGTCGTCGGCTTCCGTGATGAGCTTTACGGGCGCCGACCATGCGGAAACAACACCTTCTCCATTCCAGAGCCGCACCGAAAGATAGTATGCCCTCTGTTTTTCCAAAGTCGGGCCTTTGTATTCGACATCAACGCTTTGGCTCGACAAGATTTTTCCGCTGTCGTAAACATCCCCGACAGTATGCTCTGCTTTTTCTTTGGTCGAGGCAAGCAGAATCTGATAAGCACTTTGCCGTGCATTGGGGGCAGAATCATGCATAATCCATGAAAAATGCAAAGCCTCTGTCCCGATTCCCCAAGGTTCTGCACGCAGATTGCACAGTATCCCCGTGGGGGCCGGAAAGCTTTTTTCTTGTTCCATGATTTGCTCCTTTCTCACGGACGACAACCGCCGCAGGGCTTATAGCCTTGCGCCTGTAAGTCATCCACTGTTGCCGTCATGCTTTTTTTATTTTTGGAAGACATCTCTCCCACACTCTCACAGCTTGGCAAATGATATACCTTCGATTTTGTGTTGAGAATGTACGTTTCTTTTTTCGGCTCTATGTTTTTTTCCGTTGCCCATGCGATATCTTCATTCCACACGCAAATGATACTGCCGTGCCTGTCGGTGCGATAGATTGTTGTGCCCCGTGCTTTTAATGCGCGCATGGTCTCTGTGTGCGGATGCCCGTATTCATTTTTCTCGCCCACATGAATCACCGCATAGGAAGGATTCACCGCTTGCAAGAACGGTGCGCAGGAAGAGGAGGAACTGCCGTGGTGATTCACCTTTAAAATATCCGCACGAAAATCTCCGCTCTGTGCCAGCATATCTTCTTCCGCTTCTTCTTCCGCATCACCGCACAGCACCATGGAATGACTGCCGTCCGTGATTAAAAGCCCTACCGACCAGTTGTTGAGATTGTCCTCATAGTCCCGCACGGGGGCAAGAATCCGAAAGCTTGCGTGTCCCAGCGCATAGGTCTCCCCTACCACAGGCTTTGTGAATTTATAGCCCTTTTCCGCCATGGCTTCCAGCATATTCTGAAAAGTATTTGTGGTTGATTCTTTTACGGGAACAATTGTCGTGCCGATTTCAAAATTACGAATCACGGTGTCTATGCCGCCGATGTGATCCTCATGGGGATGCGTTCCGATCAGATAGTCCAGTTTTTTTATCCCTTGTTTTTTCAAATAGCGCACCACAAAATCGCCGTCAGCATTGTTTCCCGCATCCACCAGCATGGCTTCTTCGCCTGCCATAATCAGTGTGCAGTCTGCTTGCCCCACATCGATAAAATGCACCACCACTTCGTCATCATTCGGAACACGCATCGTGATTTTTTTCTCTGCCGGCATCGTTTTTGTTTCTTCACAGCCCACAAAGCAAATGAGCAGCATGCAAACTATCAGACAGATACCCAGAATAAATCCTTGTCTTTTCACCGTGTCACCTCTTTGCTTCATTTTTCGAATTTTAGTATAGCATCTTTTCTTTTGATTTGCAATATTTAGCATAAAAAAAGGGCATGCCCTAATGCAAAAAGAGCATGCCCTAACGAATTGGGGCTCACATTAAGATAACCCCTTTTAAAATCAAGTAATTTAGTTCAGTGTTGTTTCATTTTTATTTTTATATGCTTCCTCAATCTGAAAAGGAACCGCTAAAACGGACTTAGTTACTGTTGTTTTTGAATCTTCCACAAAGCCATTGGGTGTTCTCTGATTCTGCCCAAAATAATGGTATCATCAAATAAAAGCTCAGGACGGTATTTTTTCGCTTTAAACTCATCTAAGAATTTGCGTTCATCAGTTTCAAGGATCAACAACTCTTTCAAAAACTCAGTAACTGAAGTCTTTACGTTTTCGAGATCAAAAAACTCTCCTTTTTGAATTACTGGCAACAAATCTGTTTTGATCTTACGATTCGTGATAGCATTAAAACGTTTGAAATCATATTCGTTCGGAATATCGTCCTGAGAAATAGAGGTGTAAAAAACAACACATTTACGCAGGAGAGGGAATTCGCTTTCATCAAACAATCCGAATTTTATCATATTGTGAATATCGTATAAATCTCTTGCGGCAGCACGACCAATAAGTGCATTGATCTTAGCGGCATAAAGCTCCATCGGAGGAAGTGTTTTGATTAAAACACCGGCATTTATCCCGGGAACCGACATTTTTCGCAAAGAAGGTTCAAAAATATGCGCCCTAAGCGAATAATTGATTTCAATTTTAATGTTATCGTTCATACCGCCCAGATTTGCATATGTAAAAACAAAGGAATCTAAGCTGTGATACGCTTTGCTTCGCGGACTGATGGCATACCCTTTCGTTGACATATAGATTTTTATATCTTCGCGTATGCGCTCCCGTGTGCTCATCATATCATCACGGGAAAGATTTCGGGCAAAATCAAGGTCAATATCAACGGAAAGTCTGGGCAAATTAAAAACCGTTAAATTGATTGCCGTACCACCCTTTAAAACAAGGGATTCTTTTGTTAAAGGGTTGGTATTCAAATAGTTTAATATCTCGGACAAACGCAACACTTTTTCAAGTGTATCACGCACAAAGTTAAGCTCATTTGCCTTTTCTGCAAGTTCGGATTTTGTATATTCAAACAAGGGATTCTCCTCCTTCGTCTATCAACTTCATCATGTCGTTTGGAATATATAAACCCCATTCATTAGAAAAAACAGGCGTTTCAAACTTTAAATCTCCATAAAGATATCGCACGCTTTTTTGACTGTTTGTTTTGCAGGTTTCAAAGAATTGTTCACCTAGTTTCATATTCGGAAAGTGGGAAAGAATGTATCCGGTTTTCTGCCAAAGAAACTGATTGTCATATATGCCGAGATACTTAATCAGCTTATTTTCCGAAGCATAAGTCACCATTGCAAGACATCGAAGTAATTCTTCCAATCCGCCGATTTTGGAAAAATCTTTTATGTTGTCAATAATTGTTCGCTCTATATCTGTAACACGGATTTTTCCAACGCTTTTTACACCTTCGTTTGTTTTTGAAAGGACTCTTGTATAATGCTTTCCGTCAAATTCAAAATTATTAAATTTTGTGCTTGAAGAAACATAGATTTCCGAAAACACCTGATTTGCCATTCCATAATACTCAAATGCAGAATGGTGAGAGACATAAGAATCCTGTGAAATACTGGAAGCGATTTGGTAAGGGGTACATACAGGCTGATTTGTTTCAAGGCTTATCGCCGCATAAAGATTGCGTCGAACAGATACAATAACACCCTTCTTTTTGTGGGAATACAAAACGCTATCAGCCGTGCGAATGTTACCGGTAATCTTGGCAACATCTTCACGGCTAAAGCACCCCATTTTTAACAACTGAATATATTGTTCCATGGTTATACCTCCATATTTATTATAGTATATCACGATCTTCTTTGAAACGCAAGTATTTTGGGCATTTTTTCAAATCTGTATTTCAATTTATTCTCGATATACTTATGAATAAGAGTAAATCGAGAAAATGGGGCTGTAAAATAATTCTTTTGAATCCGGGGATGGAAAAAAAGAGTGCGGAACGTGCGAACTGAATACATTATCAAGGCGTAGCCTTGATAATGTCATCCCGAAGGCGTACGATGGTACGTCGAGAGGTGAAG
>JAFPCL010000169.1 GCA_017390225.1 Clostridia bacterium | reverse complement strand
TTGCAGTCGCAAATCGACGAAGCTTATGATCAATTTGTTTCTGTCGTAGTCAGCGGAAGAGCAATGTCCGAAGAGCAAGTGCGTATTCTTGCCGACGGACGCACCTACACCGCAAAACAAGCACTGGGACACGGCTTAATCGACGGCATTGTCACCGAAGAAGAATACGATAATCGCATTGCAGAAGAAACAGAAGTATACAACTTCTATGAGCCGGATTTTACAAGCTTTAGCTGGTCTTTTCTTTCCGGCATGTTAAAGTCCGGCATGGATTCCGACACAAAAACGCTGGTCAATCTCATTAAAGATTGTGAAAATAAAGGAGGCCGCCTGTATGTCAAACCCCTCCAATAATTACAAGGACATTTGTGCAGGGTTTTCAAAACGTCTTGTTGCTTTTTTGATTGACTGTATTCTCTTTCACCTTCTTTGGTGGCTCTTCTCCTTTTCCTTTGGCAAATCCGCCGTGTTCTTTGATTACACATTAGAGGATATTCTTTATTACAGCACACGCACTCTTTTGTTCGCTTTCTTTCTCAGCAAGAACGGTGCTACGCCCGGAAAAAGCATTATGAGGCTTCGTGTTGTTGCCGACGATGGCTCTCCCATCACTTTTGGAAAAGCACTGTACAGAGAATCCGTTGGCAGATATTTATCTACCATCCTTATGCACATCGGTTACTTATTCATCCTGTTTCATCAAGAAAAAAAGGCACTGCATGATATTGTTTCCGACACACGCGTTGTATTCAAAAATGCCGATACCTCTATTTTTGCAGAGTCTTCTCCCGAACCGGAAGAAGATCCCGTCCCTTCGGAGCCGTGGTTTGATGACGATGATGTAAGTACTCCCTTTGCCTTGCCCACCACAGAAAACGCATCGGAGGAAACGGTCGAAGCAACGCTTACCGCAGACGAAACCGACACGGAAACACCCCCTGAAGAAAATGACGATACAACAACCGAATAACAAAAGGAACGCTTTGAACCAATCCTCAAAGCGTTCCTTTTTTGTTATTCAAGTGATTCTAAATATGTGTGCATAAACTCTCTTCGAAGCTCTGCATATGCTTTGATTTCCTCGGCTTCGGCTTCGATATCATAACTGCCCCACAGCATTTGGTCGCGCAAGACGGCACCGGAGGACATCAGCTTTTTCACATAACCATCGATCATTGCATCGGTCTTTTCTTTGGCATATACCGTATTCAAAAGTGCAATGCCCCGCTGTTTCATTACATTCCGATAAAAGCTATTGGCGAAAATCTGTTCCGATGTGCCAAACAGACTACGCAGTATGCGGTAGTCTTCGTAATCTTTTTCTCCTGCCGTTTCATTGACGATGCCGTCCCCGTTGGCATCATGCCAGCGAAGTCCGAAGCTGTAATCAAAATCCCACGGGGTTAAAAACATACGCATATCCGTATCTCGATTTCGAATGGCAATTAAAAGATTTTTCTTTTCATTGTCCGATCCGTCAATAAAATTCAAGAACAGATAATTATCAATATAATTATTTTCATAGAAATATTCGGGGAAATACACCTTTGCATCCCTTGTTTCCGATGAAAGAGATGCCATACGGGAGATGAAAAACTCCCATTCATTTCTAAAGCGGTCTGCCGGATATTTCATTTCAAAACCGCCCCAAAAAGCCGTGGTCAAATCGCCGGGTTCATCATAATTTGCCGTTTCGTCGGAAACACCCTCCACCATCAAGCCAATGCCTTTATCGACAGGAAGATTGCGGCGTGTTGCAGGCTCTGCAATCGTATACAATCCGTGTAATTTTCCGTTCATGAAAACTTCGCAGTATTCCGTGCCAAGGTGATTATAAACCAACGGAATATTGTCCCCCCGATTGGTTTCATTCCATAAATCACAGCTCAGCTTGTTTCTGATTTTGGAAGGATCGGAATACATGGCATCCAATGCCCATTTTTCCGATTCCTGCATACCGAGAACGGAGAAGCGCATTTCCGTTTCCATCGCATTGATAAAAGTGATTCGATAGTTTCTTTTGGGATTCTCCAAAGAGCTTGTACCACGCAAACGGAAAAATGCCTTGTTTTCTATGTATTTCGGAGAATGATACGGATCGATAATTCCTATGGTTGCCTTTTTTTCCTCCTCGGGAAGAAGAAGATTCTCTTCCGTTTTCATAGAAACCGTCACCATGGGAAGTGCTGTAAACTGCACGGGAAGTCTAACTTCTTTGCCGCTTCGCTCGGCGACAACCACAACGCTTTCCGAAAAATCCACATGAACTGTTTGTGTCTTTGCTGTCACGGCTTCGCCGCCCGTGTGGATTAAAAACGGAATTTCTATATCTTGTCCTCCTAAATCTTCATGAACGGGACAATAGAATATATCTTTTTCCGTATCATAGGGCAAGGTATAGCCATCTGCCTTATCCGTCAAGGTAAACCAGCTGAGGTCATTGGCATCAAAAACCTGCCCCGTGTGTGCTTCGTGATAAATAAAACACACAGGAATAAAAGCCACAAGACACAAAAGTGTGACGGCTATGGCAATAAAATACTTGCGGTTATATGTTTTCATGGATTGATTTTCCGCCTTTCTGCATTTAGCTTATGCAAAGGGCTTTGCCATCAGTGCATAAGAGGTTTCCATGCCACCCTCTTTGTTGCGCAGAAGCCATACTTCCTTGAATTTTCCAATCAATACGTCGCGCATGGCACGCAGGTTCTTTTTCATATCTTCGGTGTCTGTGCCGGCAAGGCATGCAAGATGCCATCTGCCGATTGCCAGACCAAAGCGAATCATATCGATGCCGTACAGATATTCTTTAATAATCGCATCTGCATCCTCACATTCCATACGTGCTTCATACAAAAGAGGCAACTTCTCTAAAATATACGATTCCGTGCGATCAAAATCGGTGGTCTTCATATCTTGAACCAGTGTATGACAGGTATCGGGAACATAGAAAATTTGTACGGTAGATGTTACATTGTTGACAACACGTCCCTCATGCAGATAGTAGTTGCCAAGCTCCAATACAAACTGCCCCATTTTTCCCGCGCTGTCTTTAAAAATATACAAATCCAAAGCTCGTGCCAGATCGATATTGTCATTGGCATCCGGTTGCCATCCCATAGCCGCACCGAAAGCCACGCCGGCATAGCCTGTAGATAACCCCTGCCATGTGCCTTCATCGCCCCAGTCGGTATTTAAAAAGCCGATGGCGCCATACTGCAAGCCTCGTTTGGCGGCATTGCGGATATTGGCAAGCATTTGATCCGTTTTTCCGATCAATGCATTCCAAGCCGCTGTGCCGGGACAGATATAATATTTCACGCCGTTTTCGTAAAACAGCTTGCAAGCATCCTCATCCGGCTGAGAAGGGAGATATCCCCAATGCAAGGCTATCATATCTTTGGGAATCTGTTTGATAACTTCCGGACCGCCATGAATGATGATATCTGCCCAAAACATCATGGTTTTGTTGTGTTCTTTGGAAATATTGTATACCTTCATCAAAAAGTCCAGATACACTTTTTCTTTTCCGTATTTTTCGCAAGCCTCTTTGGAAAAGCCTTGACCTAATTCCAAAGTTTCATCGCAGCAGGCATTATATAAAGGTGACGAGAAATAAGGCAGAAAATCTGCGGACATTTGGTGAATCAATTCATAGCTTCTCTCATCCAGCGGATTCAAGCAACGAGGATTCGGCAAGAAGCATCCGTCAAACGTAAAACCATCGGGACATTCGGAGAACGAACGAAATTCTTCTCGCTCCAGCCATGCATTCATATGGCCGAAATTATTGTGGGTAGGCACCAGCATCACAAATCGCTCTTTTGCATATGCATCCAATTCCATGACTTCTTCCCCGGTTAAAGGCGTAAGCCCTGCCAACACTTGCGGAAAAGATTCATATGCAAAAGAAAAGCCTTCGATATAAATATGGAACTGATTGATTTTTAAAAATGCAATACGATCGATAATTTTCTTGAGGGTTTCCAATGTCGGAATTTTAGAACGGATATCCAGAAGATAGCCGCGATTTTCAAAAGCAGGGCTGTCGTCGATTTCTACGCAAGGAATTTTAGAGCCATATGCCATAATCAGCTGCTTTAGTGTGCAAATCGCATAAAACGCCCCTTGATTGGTGCTGTAAGTAATTCGAATTCCGTTTTCTGTAACAGACAGGCCGTACCCTTCTTTGTCCAAGGATGCATC
Organism: Clostridia bacterium; assembly: GCA_017390225.1. GTDB lineage: Bacteria > Bacillota > Clostridia > CAKSNL01 > HGM11501 > RGIG1017. The sequence goes on along the minus strand of JAFPCL010000169.1, from coordinate 31 downwards.
CTTTTCAAAAACTATAGAAGGCTCTTCATCT
>JAFPCL010000168.1 GCA_017390225.1 Clostridia bacterium | reverse complement strand
ATTCCTACCTACATTAAAAACAAGCACAATCCGGATCACATCAGCTATGCCCATCCGGTGCTCGAAAATATTTTGAATGTGACCTACGGCTGTATTGTCTATCAGGAGCAGGTTATGCAGATTGTTCGAGAGATGGCAGGCTACAGCCTCGGGCGTGCGGATATGGTGCGTCGTGCCATGAGCAAAAAGAAAGCCGACGTCATGGAAAAAGAACGTGCCAACTTCATCTACGGCAACGAGGAAGAAGGCGTGGAAGGTTCGGTAAAACGGGGCATCCCCGAAAAGGTGGCGGCGTCTGTGTTCGACAGTATGGCAGACTTTGCCAAATATGCCTTCAACAAATCCCATGCGGCGGCGTATGCGGCGGTTGCTTATCAGACGGCATGGCTGAAATATTATTATCCCAAGGAATTTATGGCGGCAACCCTGACCAACGCCCAAGGCGACACGGACAAAGTGGCATTTTATATCAACGAATGTGACCGTATGGGCATTGCCCTTCTGCCGCCGGATATCAACAAGAGCTACAACGGCTTTAGTGTAGAAAGAGAAAACATTCGCTTTTCTCTGTCGGCGATTAAAAATGTCGGCGTTGGTTTTATCCGCGAAGTGGTAGAAGAACGAAAAAGTGAGCCGTATTTGGGGCTCAGGGATTTTTGCACACGACTGAAGAACAAAGACTTAAATAAACGTGCCGTGGAAGGCTTAATCACCGTGGGTGCATTTGATAGCCTCGGGCAGACACGTGCTACACTTCTTGCCAACTTTGAAGCCGTCATGGATGAAGCGGCATCCAGCCGCAAGAAAAACGTGGAGGGACAGCTGAGCTTATTTGCCATGTTCGACGACGGGGAAGACCTGCGAAAAGACGATTTTGCGCCCCTTGCAGAGCTTCCCGAGAATCTTCTTCTGCAAAAAGAAAAGGCGGCAACGGGGCTATATCTCTCCGGGCATCCCTTGCGTGCCTATCAAAAGACCTTGATGCGGTTTTCCTCGGCTTCGGTGGGCGATATTCTTGCCGCCAACGAAGGCTATTTTATGGGCGAAATCACCACACTCACCGACGGGCAAACCGTGACGATTGCAGGGCTCATTGCCGCACGAAAAGACAAAATCACAAAGAAAAACGAAATGATGAGCTTCATCACTTTGGAAGATATGACCGGCAGTATGGATGTTTTGGTGTTTCCTAAAGTTTTGCAAAAGCAAAATGCCATGCTATATGCCGACAACATTGTGTTCATGACAGGTCGCCTCAGCTTCCGAGAAGACGAGCCGCCCACGCTCCTTTTGGAATCCGTGCGCGAATTTGTCCCCGAAGCGGCAGGCACATTGGTGCTCACCATATCCGACACGAACCTGTTAGACCGTGTGGGAGAAATCATCCGTGCCCACAGCGGCATGTCCTCGGTGGTGCTTCGCATCGAGGGGCGCGAAATTGCCGCCGACCCACGCATCGGCGTTGCCATCAGTGACGGGCTGAAACAAGAATTAGCCGCTGTTTTGGGCGATCGGAACGTAGAAGTGGAATAATCAATATAAAAAAGAACTGTAACAATCAGGGGACTAAACCTCAAAAAGTTTGTTGCAGTTTTTTTATGGCATGTAGGGAACGCCCAATGTGGCGTTCCTTTCTACAGATGGATATTCCCTTTATTTACTTGTGGATTTTGTGTTTTTCTTTTGTTATAATGAAAAGGGGGTGATAAGAAAGGAGTTTTAAACATGAAAAAACAAAGCAAAATAAAAGCCGCATCTGCGACTTTGGCTATATCGCTTTTGCTTTCGGCAGGAACAAGCTTTGCGTATCCCATGGCGGGGCAGGTGTGGACGGACGGGAATCTGAACGTGCGAAAAAGTGCGAGCATTTATTCCAAGGTTTTAGATAAACTACAGGAAGCGGACTATGTGGAAATCGTCGGAGAAACGGGCGATTTTTATCAGGTACAATACAAGGACAACGAATATGGGTATTGCAGTAAAGCATACTTAGGCGTATATTCCGAGCAAGGGGGCTACGCCAAAACCGACGGCGGACGGCTGAAAATTCGAAGCAAGGCTTCCACGGCGAGCACCGTTCTTGGGTTTTTAAACAACGGGGAAGAAGCCGCAGTGGTTGGTCAATCGGGGGATTTTTATAAAATCGTGTCAAACCAAACCGTAGGTTATGTGCATAAGGCGTGGTTTCGACTTTCCGTACAAGACACTTCCTCCAAAGCTCAAAAAGCAATTCAAAAAGCAGAAAGCCTTTTGGGCTCAACCCAATATAACGGCTACTGTCAGCGCTTTGTTCGCATATGCTTTGAAGCCGCCGGCATCAAAGGGAGTGCCGCCACAGCCATCGAAGCCTATCAAAAATGGGGCGTGTCCACAAGTGACAAAAACATCCCCGTGGGGGCAACGGTATACTTTGAAACCGCCAGCGGCATGGGACACGTGGGCATCTACGTGGGAAATGATATGGTCATTCATGCGGTCAAAACCGTAAAGAAACAATCTCTTTCATCGATGAAGAAAAGTTCTTCATATCAGTATTTGGGTTGGGGATGGCAAGGGGGAAGGAAAATTTAAAAAACGTTTGCAAAGCAAACATAAAACTTTAGCGGAGCAAAAATAAAATTTGTATGCAAAACTTGCCAATATAACATATTTTATGGTTTTGTGCTAAAGCCAAAAAAGAGTCGCAGCGAAAAGCTACGACTCTTTTGTTTTTAGAATAAATTAAATTATTCAGCGATATCGGATACGATACCGGAACCAACGGTACGACCACCTTCACGGATAGCGAAACGAAGACCGGCTTCCATAGCGATGGGGCAGATCAGTTCGACGGAGATGGTTACGTTATCGCCGGGCAGGCACATTTCCTTATCAGCGGGAAGAGTGATGTTACCGGTAACGTCAGTTGTACGGAAGTAGAACTGGGGACGATAGCCGGAGAAGAAGGGCTTATGACGGCCACCTTCGTCTGCGGACAGAACGTAAACTTCACCGGAGAACTTGGTGTGGGGCTTTACAGAAGCGGGCTTTGCAAGAACCTGACCACGTTCGATTTCGTCACGGTTTACACCACGAAGCAGTACACCGATGTTATCGCCGGCTTCACCGTAGTCAAGAATCTTACGGAACATTTCAACACCGGTAACAACGACCTTACGGATTTCGTCCTTCAGACCAACGATTTCAACTTCTTCGCCGGTACGGATAACACCACGTTCAACTCTACCGGTAGCAACAGTACCACGACCGGTGATGGAGAAAACGTCTTCAACAGGCATCAAGAAGGGCTTGTCGGTAGCACGTTCGGGATCGGGAATGTAAGAGTCAACATGGCTCATGAGCTCAAGGATAGGAGCGTAAGCGGGATCGTTTACGTCGGTGGAAGCGCATTCCAGAGCCTGCAGAGCAGAACCTGCAACGATCGGAATTTCATCGCCCGGGAATTCGTATTCGCTCAGAAGGTCACGAACTTCCATTTCAACCAGTTCAAGCAGTTCATCGTCATCCAGCTGGTCTCTCTTGTTCAGGAAAACAACGATGTAGGGAACGCCAACCTGACGAGCAAGCAGGATGTGTTCACGAGTCTGAGGCATGGGACCGTCAGCAGCGGAAACAACCAGGATAGCACCGTCCATCTGAGCAGCACCGGT
>JAFPCL010000167.1 GCA_017390225.1 Clostridia bacterium | reverse complement strand
TGATTGGCATGCAGATGATCGATCAGAACACCGAGCGGAACAACGATCAGGACACCATGAAGCTTCTTTCGAAACAAACGGGGCTTTCCTACTATGCGTATTCGCCCTGCATTGATTTAAAGGGCGGTACATACGGCACGGGGATTTTATCCAAATATCCAATCGAATCTTATGAAACGATACCTCTTTACAGTGGTTCGGGTGAACAGCGGATGCTGGGGCACGGCACAGTTTTCATGGGTGGCAAGAAAGTGCACGTCTTTAACACCCACCTGGCCCATGATAACGAAGTTGTGCGCAACGAACAAATCAGCGAAATTGCCGCTTTTTTGGTTGGCAAAGAGCCGTATTTGTTCACCGGTGCTTTCAACACGGTAAAGCTTTCGGATTTTGAAAGATTTTCGGGCGGCGTGCCTGCAAGCTATACTTCGGGTGGCATGGCAAACAGTAACAATATCGTGTACACATCGCCATTTTCTTTAAAAAACTATGGCGAAATGAATGTGTTTCCCCATGCATCGCACCAACTGTTCTGGGCGGAATTTACCATGGAATAGGGAAAAGGAGTATAGTTTTATAGCAGAAACTTATAATAATTGATTTTCATAATAATTTTTTAAAAGGAGTCAGCATTTTTGCAGATTCCTTTTTGTGTGATGCCATAAAGTAACATACAAATGATCTTTTATATGTATCGCCGAATACCTTCAAAGTTGTGGAATTTTGAAAAAAAGTGAGAAGTGTTGCAAATGATAAATAATTTAATTTAATTTATAAGGAAACGGGCAAAATAAAGATTGACAAATCGTTGTGTTTATGCTACAATATCCATAATGGCTATGATGGAGAAAGTAGCCGATGGAAAAGCTTGCAAGAGAGAGAAGTCGTGGCTGAGAGCTTCTTATGCGAATCATCGGTGAAGACCACTTCCGGAGCTGCGGTGCGGAAAAAATAAAGTATGCATCGTCGTGAGTCTGCGTTAAGGAATAAATGAAGCGAAAAATCAAGGTGGAACCGTGCAATCCAAAGCACCCTTGACAGTATGGGAAATCATGCTGTTTGGGGTGTTTTTTTAGTAAAATATTTTGAAAAGGAGTTTTTTCAATGAAGGTTATTTTTAACAACGGAACCGCAGGAGAATGTGCGCCGGAAGAAGAACTGCACATTATCCGCCACTCTGCCGCCCATATTATGGCGCAGGCAATCAAGCGTTTGTTCCCCGATGCCATGTTTGCCTATGGCCCTGCCACGGAGAACGGTTTTTACTATGACGTAGATCTCGGCGACCGCAAGTTGGGGGATGAAGATCTTGCCGCTATCGAAGCGGAAATGAAGAAGATTGTGAAAGAAAATCTGCCCATTAAGCCTTTCACGCTGCCCAGAGAAGAAGCTGTGGCTTTTATGACCGAGCGCGGCGAAAAATATAAAGTGGAGCACATCGGCGATCTTCCTGAAGATGCTGTGATTACCTTCTATCAGCAGGGCGATTATGTGGATATGTGCGTAGGTCCGCACCTTTGCTACACCAAGGCACTCAAGGCATTTAAAATCATGGGTCAGTCCGGTGCATACTGGAAGAATGATAAAGACAACAAGATGCTCACCCGTGTGAAGGGTATTGCTTTTGCCAATCAGCAGGATATGGAAGCATATCTGACCCTTTTGGAAGAAGCCGAAAAGCGCGACCATCGCCGTATCGGCAAGGAAATGGGTCTTTTCATGCTCTGCGATGAAGCCCCCGGCTTCCCGTTCTTCCTGCCCAAGGGTATGGCACTGAAAAATGCGCTGATTGACTACTGGCGCGAGATTCACACCCGTGAAAACTATGTGGAAGTTTCCACACCCCTCATCATGAATCGTCATCTGTGGGAAACCAGCGGTCACTGGGATCACTACAAGGACAATATGTACTCCACCACGATTGATGATGACACCTTCTGCGTAAAGCCCATGAACTGCCCCGGCGGCGTTATGGTTTACCGCAGTAATCCCCATAGCTACCGTGAGCTTCCCTTGCGCGTCGGTGAATTGGGTCTCGTGCACCGTCACGAACTGCGCGGCGCACTGCACGGTCTGTTCCGTGTGCGTTGCTTCACGCAGGACGATGCTCATATCTTCATGCGTCGTGAACAGATTACCGATGAAATCGTCAACGTCGTGCACCTGATCAATGAAGTGTACGAAAAGTTTGGCTTTAAATACGATGTAGAGCTCTCCACCCGTCCCGAAGACAGCATGGGAAGCGATGAAGATTGGGAAGCCGCAACCAATGGCTTGAAAGGTGCATTGGAAAATCTCGGCCTTCCGTACACCATCAATGAAGGCGACGGCGCTTTCTACGGCCCGAAGATTGACTTCCATCTGACGGACTCTTTGGGACGCACCTGGCAGTGCGGCACGATTCAGCTGGACTTCCAGATGCCCCTTAACTTTGATTTGGAATATGTGGACGAAAAGGGCGAAAAGCAGCGTCCCATCATGATTCACCGTGTGTGCTTCGGCTCTATCGAACGCTTTATCGGCGTTCTGACCGAGCATTATGCCGGCAAATTCCCCGTGTGGCTGGCTCCCATGCAGGCAAAGGTTCTGTGCGTTTCCGAAAAATGCTCGGAATACGGCGAAAAAGTTTACGAAGCACTGCGTGCCGCCAAAGTGCGCTGTGCGCTGGATAACCGCAACGAAAAGATTGGTTATCTGATTCGTGAAGCGCAAGTCGTCGACCGTGTGCCTTATATGGTTGTTATCGGGCAGAAGGAAGCCGAGGAAGGCACTGTTTCCATTCGTAGCCGCGACACGGCACAGACGGAAACCATGTCACTTCAAGCCTTTATTGAAAAAATCACGGGCGAAATCAAAGAACGCGTATAATTTTTAAAATCATGGTGCCGTGCACCCGTCCGCGGTGCACGGCATGAACAATACACGGACAGAAAGGTATGAGAATTATGGCAGAGAAAACTGTGGCACTCAAGGAAGAGTTTTTAGCCGCCCTTGCGGTTGCCGATTCCATGGAAGCCATCGAAAAGCTTCGCGTCAGCTATCTCGGAAAAAACGGACTGGTCACCGGTCTGATGAAAGAAATGAAAGATTTATCTCCCGAAGAAAAGAAAACTTTCGGGCAGAAGGTCAATGAACTGAAAACGGAAGTTTCCGATGCTTTATCCGCCAAAGCGGAAGAGATGAAAGCACTGGAAATTCAAAAAGAAATCGAATCCATGCCGGAATTCGATGTTTCTGCGCCGGCAAATCTTGCCCGCGGCTCTTATCATCCCATCACGCTCGTGCAGCGCGAATGTGAAACCATTTTTAAATCCATGGGCTTCACCGTGGAGGACTACAGCGAAGTCGTGACCGACTATGAATGTTTTGAATCACTCAACATTCCCAAGCATCACCCCGCCAGAGATATGCAGGATACTTATTATTTGGAAAACGGTCAGCTGCTCAAAACCCAGACATCGGCGGCGCAGAACGCCATTTATAAGAAATATAAAGATGCACTTATCCATGATGGTGTGCCGATTAAGGCAATTTTCCCCGGGCGTTGCTTCCGCAATGAAGCCACGGATGCTTGCCATGAAAACACCTTCTTCCAGATGGAAGGCGTAATGGTAGATAAGGATATTTCTATCTCTAACCTTATCTTCTTTATGAAATCAATGCTTTCAGAAGTATTTAAGCGTGATGTTAAGGTTAGACTTCGCCCAGGCTTCTTCCCATTTGTGGAACCCGGTTTTGAGCTTGATATCAGCTGTGCCATCTGTGGTGGTGAGGGCTGTCCCTCCTGCAAGCACAGCGGCTGGCTGGAGCTTTGCCCCTGCGGCATGATTCATCCCGAAGTCTTAAAGGCCGGCGGCATCGATCCCGAAGAATACACAGGCTTTGCCTTCGGTTTGGGTCTGACCCGTCTTGCCATGATGAAATACGGTGTGGGCGACATCCGCGATCTCAACAGCGGAAGCCTGAAGGTTTTGTCGCAGTTCACCGATGATGAGTAAGGAGGGGGAAGACGATGTTTTTATCTATGAATTGGATCTGCGATTTCGTGGATTTGTCCGGCTTGGACAAGCTGAAGCTGATTTCGCAATTTTCTCTGTCTACGGCAGAGGTTGAAAATGAAATTTTCTTTAAAGGACAGGATATCGACGGCATCGTTGTTGCCGAAATCAAGTCGGTAGAAGAGCATCCCGAATCCAAGAAGCTTCACCTTTTGAAGGTGGATGCCGGTGACGGTGCACTTACCGATGTTGTCTGCGGTGCACCCAACGTGCGTGTGGGGCTTAAAACTGCCTTTGCAAAAGTCGGCGCTCGTATTGGGGAGATTACCATCACCCCCAGAGCTTTGGCAGGCTACACATCCCATGGTATGTGCTGTTCCGAAAAGGAGCTGGGCATCGGGGAAAATAACGACGGTATCATGGAAATTTTAGATGATCTGCCCTGCGGCACACCGCTCAAGGAAGCCTATCAAATTGACGATATTATCTTTGAAGTTGACAATAAATCTTTAACGAACCGCCCCGACCTGTGGGGACACTACGGCATCGCCCGCGAATTTGCGGCACTTACCGGCAGAGCATTAAAGCCCATCGAAACGGTGGATTTGTCTGCCTACAACCATTTGCCGCAGGTGGATTTGAAAATCGAAGATCCTTGCTGTCACCGCTATTCCTGCTTGCAGGTGGAAAATATTCAGAAGAACGTGAGCCCCGTGAATATGCAGATTCGTCTGTACTACTGCGGCATGCGTGCTATCAATCTTCTGGCAGACCTCACCAACTACCTGATGCTGGAAATGGGACAGCCCATGCATGCTTTTGACTCCCGCAAGGTAGAAAAGCTTCGTATTAAGAAGTTCGACAAGCCC
>JAFPCL010000166.1 GCA_017390225.1 Clostridia bacterium | reverse complement strand
GCTGAAACTTCTCCTGTGTAAGCACCTGTTTCTTTAAAGTGCATGTTTTGTGCACCTATTTTTATATTTGTATCTTGTGCTGTAAGTAATGCGTAAAATAAATCTGTATATGGAACACATAATACAACTTCATTTTCAGTATTTTTTACTAGTGGAGTAAACTCCTCTATAAATGCTATTGCTTCATTTGGAAGCATATTCATTTTCCAGTTTCCTGCTATTACTTTTTTTCTCATTAAAATTCCTCCTTACTTTTTAATAAGTTTATAACATTTTCTATACTACTTCTTGGAGTAGATGCTCCTGCTACTATTCCTATTTTATTATATTTAAAAACAGCTTGTATATCTAATTCATTTTCATCTTCAATATGAATTACATTTTCACAATTTCTTAAACATCCTTTCACGAATCATTGTCGCCCGTATGTTATAATGGTTGCAGAAAAGAATGGGAGGTGTGGAATGGACAAGCAACAGGAAAAGAAAAAAACGTCCCGTATCGCTCGACTGCGCGAATTGGCTATCACCCTGCTTTCCTTTATTTTTAACCCGCGCCTTCTTTTATGCTTCGGCATCGGATGGATGATCACAAACGGATGGGCGTATATTATGCTGGGACTGGGGACGTTTCTGCAATCGGCTTGGATGGTAAGTATCAGCGGCTTTTATCTATCCCTGCTTTGGTTTCCCTTCACCCCCGAAAAGCTACTCTCCCTTGCCATTGCCATCTGGCTGATGACGCGTCTGTTTCCCAATGACAAAAAAACCTTAGCGGTGCTTCGCGAGGAGATGAAAAAGGCTAAGCAGGCAATTCAAAACCGAAAATCACGCAAAAAAGCCGCCAAGACCAAACAAAAAAAGCCCGAGAACTGACAGCGATCTGCCGACTCTCGGACTTTTTCTTTATGCTAACCCAGCACACCGCTGAGAAGAACAATCGCCGCAACGCCCACACCCATGCCGATCCAACGGCGGCGAGACAGATGTTCACGGAACAAAAGAACACCCGTCACCATAACAAGGATCATAGGTACAAGATTGACCACGGGGAACATAATGATCGCAGGCAGCCTTCCCGCAAGATTGAGGTTTACGGTATGGCAGAAGGCAAACACCACGCCGCTGAGTATCGCCATTCCGAAAACGAGACCGATCCGTTTTTTATCGGTAGGATTCCTTGTCACACGTTTTTCCTTGCCCAAATTCGCCGCGGTCATTACGGCAAAAAAGATAATAGAAACGACAAAGGCGGACAACAGCAGTGCCCCCATCTCATCCCGAACAGGAGACGTCTCATGTTGGTGTATCTTCTGGCAAACACCCGTCAGACCCGAAGCCACCGCCGAAGCGCCGCAAAGCAAAAGCCAACGGAAGGACGCCTTTTTTTCATCACTCTTTTGCTCGGGAGCAAGAAGCAAGCATACCACCATCAGTATCACGCCGACATACTGAAGCGCGGAGGGAAGCCCCTCTCCAAAAAGGAAGCCCGAAAGCGCCGAGATCAGCGTAGACATGGAGCGAAGCACCGTGGTGTAAGAAAACGGTCCGCATCCATAGGAGGCAATCCCCGACACAAGCCCCACT
>JAFPCL010000165.1 GCA_017390225.1 Clostridia bacterium | reverse complement strand
CGTACACCGTGCACAAAATTTCAAATCTTCTTGACAAAAAAACAGTTATTTTATATAATATATTGTACAAACAAGAAAAGGAGTTTTGTCATGTTGTTTCATCATCGTAAATTTGAACTGTTTTTTTTGATTATTCTTCTTTTTACTGTCATGTCGGTATGCTCTTATGCCGTAGGCACCGTGTATTTTTCTCAAGATGCCGGACTTTATGAAAACGGCTTTTCGTTGGAGCTCACCACCGATCTCAATGGCGGCACGATCTACTATACCACCGACGGCTCCGATCCCCGTTCTTCCGGCACGGCGATTGCTTACAGCTCCCCCATTTCCATCCAAGACGGTGACAGCTCTTCTTTGCAGAAAAACGACACAGAGCTGACTTATCAGGTCGTCGATGCTTTCGGCAGTGGTTATGCCCCCAATGGCAAAACCTTTCGCGCCAACGTCATTCGCGCCTATGCCAAAACATCCCGTGCACAAACCGATGTTTTTGTCCAAAGCTATCTGGTGGATGAAAACATTTTCTACCGTTATGCAGACATGCCGGTAGTTTCCCTGACCGTAGAGCCCGACTCCTTTGCAAAAAACAATCCTGCCAGCAGTGATTATAGCAAGGATGAAGGCATCTATATCACCGTCATGGCAAATCCCTTCGGCACCAAAGAGCGAATCACCGCTTGCTTTGAGCTCATTGAAAACGATGGAACAGAGGTTGCCAATCAGTGGGTTCAGCTTTCCATGCACGGCAACGGTTCTTTGGGCAATATGCAAAAATCCATGCGTATTTATTTCGATGAATCCGCCGCCACCGGCTACATGGAAGACATCACTTTAAACAAAGACAACTTTAAATACGATGTGTTTAACGGCTTTTCCACCAATTTAAACGAAGAACCCATTGCCAATTTCAAGCGTATTGTTCTGCGCAACAGCGGTAATGATGCGGCAGAAACCATGATTCGCGATGCTTACCTTGCCCGCATCATGGAGCCTCTCCGTTTAGACGTGCAATCCTGGCGCCCTTCTGTTGTATTTGTCAACGGTGAATTCTGGGGGATGTACAATATCCGCGAACGTTTTGACAATGAATATTTTGAAAAATACTATGGTGTTTTGGAAGAAAACATTGTTGTCATCGAATCTCCCTCGCCGCTGGTCACCGGCAACAACTCCAGCCCCTATGTCATCTCCGATGGGTTAGAAGCCGACCTTGCAGCATGGGAAGAATTATACAACTATATTAAAACCAAAAGCATGGCATACGAACCTTATTTTAAAACAGTTTCCGAACAGCTTGACACCGATGGTTTTATCGACTATATCATCTCCCAAACCTTTATCCATAACAACGACTGGCCCGGCAACAATATCAAAGTCTGGCGTAATAAAAACCCCGAAGATCCCAGCGGATTTGACACCAAATGGCGTTTTGTCCCCATGGACATGGATCACGGCTTTGGCTATGCCAACTGCAATCAATACAATTCCAATAATTTAGGAACTGTCTATAACAACACAAACACCATCTGCGGCACAATTTTCACACGCTTGATGCAGAATCCGACTTATAAGCAGAAATTCATCAATCGCTACTGTGAAGTTTTGGACACAGTTTTGTCCTCTGCTACTATCTCCCCCGTATGGGAAGAAATGGTTTCTTCCATCAAACCCGTCATGCGGGAGCACTTCAATCGTTGGCCTGTAGATAATACGCACACCTACAGCACATGGAACAGTGCCGTTTCCGTTGTCCGCACCTACGCACAAAAACGTGCCGACAATGTTTATAAGCATCTGGTCAGCACCTTCGGGAGCTCTTTCGTTCCGGCGCAGACCTATCTTGCCAAGATAGAATCCCCCACAGCAAATCAGCAAACCACAGGAAGCACTCTTGATATCAAAGGCTGGGCTGTATCGCTTTCCGAAACCGACGGTTTCTATTATATCATTGACGATGGAGAACCTATCTCCGTGACGGGTGTGCCTCGCTCAGATATCACCACGGAATACGGCAGTATATACAACACCTCCAAAGCCACGTTTTCTGCCTCTGTCGATATTTCCTCATTGGATTACGGTGCACACACCGTCACGGTATACTGCGTTTTCCCCAATGGCACCGACCGTGTGGTCGGCTCAACGGTTACCTTTACAAAGAAAGAACCCTCTGAAGAATTTTTTTGTAATTTAGACTACCCGAAGAACAACCAAACCGTAAGTAATGGTGAGCTTACGATTCAAGGCTGGGCTATTCACGGCAGTACCACCGATTATTTCACTTATGTGATTGACAACGGCGCAGAAATTCGCATCGAAGGTATGGACCGTGTGGATATCACGAATATTTACGGTGAAACCTATAACACGTCCCGTGCCGGCTTTGTCCACACCATTGATGTTTCCGGTCTTTCCGAAGGCAATCACACCATCGCTGTTTATACCTATGCCCAAAACGGCAGACGCAATCTCGTGGAAGAGATTCGCACCATTATCATCAGCACCGCCACCGACAACACCACGGTTTCCGTAATGGAATCTCCTACCCAAGGAGCACAGGTCAGCGGCATCTTGACGATTAAAGGCTACGCTTTGAATCAAAACGGCATCACAGGCTTTTCCTATTCCATCGACGGTAGTGCGGAAACGACCGTAGCCGGCGTTCGCCGCACCGAGCTTCGCAACCAATACGGATTTACCTACGGAACCTCCGTGTATCGGTCTTGCGGACTGTCTGCTTCCGTAAACATCGCAAATCTCGCCCCCGGCACCCATGTGCTCCGTGCTTGGTATACTCTCACCAACGGTCAGCGCTGGCTTGTCGGCGGTGCGCCCATCACTTTCACGGTGCCTCTGACTACATATAAACATCACGTCGACAATTTCTACACCAACAGCCATACCGCTTTCCTTCGCGGCTGGGCGATTGCCTCCCCCGTTCCCTTCGTTCGCTACGACGTGGTTTCCTCCGCCGGCACATTCACGCTTCCCATCGATCAGCGTCCCGAGGTGCACACCGTGTTCCCCGGTTATGCAACCGGTAACGAAGGATTTAACGGCTTTATTGATCTTTCTCATGTTGTCCCCGGCACCTATTCGATGGATCTTCGCGCCTATTACAATGAAACGGATTATGTGCTTTTACAGACATTCACCGTGGAACGACAGCAAACGCCTTCCTTTGTATTTAATATCGACTCCCCGAAAACCGGTACGCTTTTGAATGAAGCAACAGTGCAACTCAAAGGTTGGGTTGCCCATGCCGAAGGCGTGAAGGAGCTGTACTATGAAGTGAATGGCTCCGAAAGAATCACCCTTGCGCCGATTTCGCGTTCCGACATTGCGAACGTGGATTTACCCTATTATGTGTATGCCCTCAAAAACGGTGCTTCCTTTGACAAGTCCGGCTTTGACACCACCATCGATCTCACAAAATATATCAAATCAAATCCGTTGACAATGCTTTTCGTCAAAATTACCGGTATTTCTTTGGCCGGTACGGAATTTACCGTCACGGAATCCAACTACCAAAGCGATGCCCCTTATGCCAAATCTATCAAAATAGAAACGGAAGCCCTCAGCGAAAACAAACTTTCTCTGAACGGCTGGTTTGTCCACAAAAAAGGCGTTTTGGCGATGTATGCACAAATCGATGATGGCGAGCTCCTTTCTCCGACAACCTCTTATTTTGACCTATCAAGTGCAAATTCCGTCTACAATTCCTTCGCAGTTGCCAACGACAATTTTGCCAATACCGGATTTAATCTTCAAACCTCCACCAAAGCTCTTCCCAACGGCACCCACACGCTGTACCTTTATGCTGATTTAAAAGACGGCACACGGTTTAAATTCCATGAAGAAACCTTCACAAAGGAGCTGTACCACACCGTTACGGTTGCCGCTGACATAGGCGTTGTGTCCCCCGTTTCCGCCACCATCGGCGACGGAGAGAACTACAAGGTAGCTCCCGTTCTAAAAGAAGGCTATGTGATGGACGCCTTGAGCATCACCATTGACGGCAGCCCGTACACACTCCCCGAAAGCGGCATCATCCCTGCGGCGGACATCATCGGCAACATCGTGATTTCGATTGCAACACGCCCCTATGAAGAAAACATTGCCCCGGCACTAAAAAATGTCGTAACAGATGCCTCCGGCACACAGGTGGATATGCATCTTTATACCGACCGTAAAACAGTCGATCCCTTCACTCTGTATGCCGCCCTCTATGACAGCGACGGACGTATGCTCCGCCTAATCAAAACGAGCGCCGACCCCATCGCAAAAACGCCCTTTACGCTGAACTTCACCGGCATCACCGATGCGACGCAGATTCAATTCTTCTATTTAAGCGATGAAACATTCCTTTCCCCCATCGCTCCCATGTCCATACAGAAACTGTAACCAAAAAACAGGGGATGTTTAAAAAGGCACAGACCGTTTCATGGCAAAAAACAAAGCATATACAATCTTTATAAATAATATTCTAAT
>JAFPCL010000164.1 GCA_017390225.1 Clostridia bacterium | reverse complement strand
CACGGCTTCTCGTGTCTTCTCGTCACGGACGATGCCTTTTTTATTTAGTGCTTTTTTCCCTGCTTCAAACTGGGGCTTGATAAGAAGCACCCCTATGGCGTTTTCCGCCAACAATTCTTTCAGTTTGGGAAGGATTTGCTTGAGTGAAATAAACGATACATCCACGGAAAAAAAGGTGATTGGCTCTGAAAAATTCTCTTTCGTGACGGTTCTGATATCCGTTTGCTCCATGGATACCACACGGCTGTCGCACAATAGCTTTTGTGCCAGCTGATTTGTGCCCACGTCCACGGCGTAGACTTTTTTTGCGCCGAAATAGAGCATACAATCGGTGAAGCCGCCGGTGGATGCACCGATATCGAGGCACACCTCTCCTTTCGGCGATAAGGAAAATTTTTCGATAGCGCCTTCCAATTTATAACCGCCGCGGCCGACATATCGCTCATCGGATAAAACCTCGATTTTATCCGCTTCCGTGACCTTTTGCCCTGCTTTTTTTGCCGGCATCCCATTGACAGTAACAAGTCCTGCTTCAATCAGCTCTTTCACACGGTCACGCCCCGACACCTTGCCGCTATCGACCAAAAACTTATCCAAACGGCTTTCATTATCCATTTTTTCTGCCCTCATATGCTTTTTGAATTTTTTCGGACAGCGCCTGTGCCGTCATCCGATAAGTTTCGTTTAATTCCTTTTCACTGCCGTGGGGAATCCATTCATCGGGGTAGCCGATGCAAAGGCTCTTCCCATAGGAAGAAAAATCGGATGCAATCATCTGCCCGACACCGCCGATTTGGGCATGGTTTTCAAGTGTCACCAAAAAGCCTGTTTTCCTAAGTGATGTTTCGATGGTTTCCCGATCGTAGGGCTTGAGTGTGCCTAAGTGAATCACTTCTGCCGAAAGCCCCCAATGTTCGCCCAATTGTGCCGCCACTTCCAAAGCAAGGGGAACCATCGCCCCTTCGGCGACCAAGGTGATATTATGCCCGCGCATCAAAACGTGCGCTTTTCCAAAAGAAAAAGCAGGAAGCGAAAGTCCCGAATCTCTTCCCTTGGGGAATCGAACAACAATGGTAGAGGTGTGCTCCTCTACGGCATAGCGAAGCATCTGGCGCAGTTCTTCAAAGGATGCCGGAGATAAAACCGCCAGATGCGGCACGGACAGCAAAAATGCCAAATCATATATGCCCTGATGGGTTTCCCCATCGCCGCCGACGAGACCGCTTCTGTCCATGCAAAATACCACATGCGCACCATTGAGCACCGCTTCATATGCCAACATATCATAGGCACGGGGCAAAAAGGCAGAATACATGCACACCACGGGAGTCATGCCCGACAGTGCCATGCCCGAAGCAAAGGTCACGGCATGGCTTTCGGCAATCCCCGTATCAAAAAACCGTTCGGGATGCTTTTCTCTGAAATTCAAAAGGCCGCACCCCACCGGTGTGGAGGGACAAATGACGGCGACATTCTCATGGGCTTCCGCTAAATTCTCCAGTGTTTGTGCTACCACCTCGGAATAGCCTTGGCTATGATCCAAAGATACGCCTGTTTTCGCATCGAAAGCGCCGATGCCGTGATATTTTTCGGGATTTTTTTCGGCAAAATCACAGCCCTTGCCCTTTTTGGTATGTACATGAAGAAGCACCGGTTCTGCAAGCTCCAAGCCCTTGGTGATCATTTTTTCCAAGGCACGGATATTATGACCGTCCACAGGGCCGAGACAGGCAAAGCCCATTTCTTCAAAATAGTGAATCTGCGGATGGATGAAATATTTCACACGGTCTTTAAATGTGCCTAATGCATTTAAAACCCCTTGTCCTTTTTCTGTTTTATTCAAAAAGCCCTTGAGCTTTCTTTTTCTCACGCTGTATCCGCGAGACATACGGACTTTATCAAGAACACGTGCCAACGAGCCGACGTTTTCGGAAATGGACATTTCATTGTCGTTGAGGATCATTAAAAATCCGCCTTTGGTTGCCTCGGTGTTGTTCATACATTCATAGACAGGACCACCTGTCATGGCACCATCGCCCACAACACAGCATACTTTATAATTCTCCCCTGCAAGATCTCTTGCCGCCGCCATTCCCAGCGCTAAGCCTGCCGCTGTGCTGGAATGGCCGCCGTTTGTCAAATCGTAGGCACTTTCCCATTGACGGGGAAAGCCTGAAATACCGCCCGATTTTCGAAGCGATTGCATATCTTTCATTCTGCCGCTTAAAATTTTATGGGTGTAGCACTGATGCCCCACATCCCACAACAGCTTGTCCGCAGGCAAATCCAGCACACGGAAAAGTGCTACCGTGAGCTCCACGACACCGAGATTGGCGGCTAAATGACCGCCGTTTTTCGCCGTGGTGTTAATAATCATTTCCCGAATTTCCGAGCAAAGCACATCCAGCTCTTCATAGGACAGGGAGCGCAAATATTCTCTGTCCATATTTTCACGCAAATATGCCATGGTTTTCCCTCTTTTCCTTTGGTGTTATTCTGCCATTAAGAACCGATACAGAAGCTCCTCTGTATGTTTCAAGTCTTCCGTGTCCACACATTCTGCCGCAGAATGGATATAACGGCAAGGAATGGATATTGCGCCCGTCATCACACCGCCCTTTGACGTGTGCATAGCGCCGGCATCCGTGCCGCCGTTTTGGATAACTTCCAGCTGATACGGCAAACCTTCTGCCGCCAAAAGAAGCTTTCTTCGCATGATAGGATGCGTGATAATCGAGGCATCCATAACTTTTATAGCAGGGCCTTCCCCCAGACGGACGGCATTATGGGGGCAGTTCGGGGTGTCACCCACGTCGGTCACATCCACGCTCAGTGCCATGTCCGGCTGAATGGCAAACGCCGCCGCACCTGCACCGCGAAGCCCAACTTCCTCTTGCACGGTAAACACATAATACACATCACAATCGCCCGTGTAGCGCTCTGCCGTTTTGATGAGGCAGTAGCAACCGCTACGGTTGTCCATAACGCCGCTGAACACACGACTGCCGCAGACAGAGAAGCTACGCTCTATGCCGCCGGAAATGCCGGGTGCAATTTGGCTTTCCGCTTCTTCTTTGGAAGAAACACCGATATCGATATACAAATCGCTGTTTTTAATGTCTTTTAACTCTTTCTCTTTTTCTTCGTAGCCCACAACGCCCACGACACCGTTGGTGAAATACACTTTCTTATACAGGGCATAATGGGGCGGCAACCAGCCGATGGGAGAAAAACGGACAAAGCCGTTGTCATCTATATAGGTTGCCATCACGCCGATTTCGTCCATGTGGGCGGCGAGCATGATTTTTTTGCCCGTTCCCTTTTTATGGGCAATGAGATTCCCCAGTGCATCGGTGTATACTTCATCCACATAGGGACGAATAGCTTCTTCAATGACCGCTCCTACAGCCTCTTCTGCGCCGGAGGGGGCAACCGCTTCGGTTAATTTCTTTAATAATTCCATCACTTATCTCCTTTTCAGGTATGCTTCCGCCAGACGATATACGGCGTAAAAATCGTCGATATGCATCATTCCTGCCGGTGAATGAATATAACGGCAAGGCACAGAAATCACTGCCGTTTTCACGCCGCCGCGGCTTTTATGAATGGCACCGGCATCCGTGCCGCCGGATACACTTCTTTTATGCTGGATCGGAATGTTTTCTTCTTCGGCAATTTGCTTCAATTGATTGAACATATCTTTGTCGGCAATGAGCGACCCGTCCATAAAGGGTACAACGGCGCCGCCGCCAAACTGTGTGACGTATTCATGGGGCTTTGTGCCGGGCACATCGGAGCAGACCGTGCCTTCAATGACCAACGCTTCCTCGGGCGCAACGGTGTAGCTTGCCGCCACAGCGCCCGCAAGCCCGATTTCCTCTCTGGTTAAAAAGCAAAATGTGATGTTCACGTCATATTCTTTTTCCATCAGAGAAAGCAGAATACTGCATCCCACGCGGTCATCCAACGCCTTGGCTTTCACAGCTTTTTCGCCCAAACGCATAAATTTCGTGTCGAAATAGGCATAGACACCCGTTTCAAAAGGCACGTCCTCTTTGGATGCCGCGCCGATATCGATGCAAAGGCTTTTCACACTTGCCGGCTTCTTCCGCTCTTCTTTATCCTGCAAATGCACGGCTTTGCCGGCAATCACGCCGAGATGCCCTTCCACGGTGACGCGCTTGGAATACAAAACCTTGCTGTCGATGCCGCCCACGGTTTTGAATTTCAAATAGCCCTCGTCGGTGATGTCCGACACCATCAGCGCCACCTCGTCCATATGGGCGCTGACCATGATATGCCCTTTATCTTTTCTTCCTTTTTTATATACAAGCACATTGCCCAACGGATCCACCACGGGCGATAGGTCTTTCGGAATTTGCGCTAAGATATAGTTTCTCACCGCATCCTCTGCCCCGGATGTTCCGTTAAGCTCCGTCAGCTCTTTTAAGCGATTCATTAGTACTTCCATATTGATTCCTTCCTGATTAAAGGGTTCGGTTTATTTTCCTTTGCTTCCCTTGAGCCCTGTTTTTCCGAAATTTTTAAGAATATTGCTGTCAAAGCTGAAGTGGAGAAGTTCCCGTTCTCTTTTCCGCTTCAGAGCCAGACGAATCAATGTGTCCATAAGCTCGGAAAAGCTCACGCCCGATGCTTCCCACAGATAGAAAGACAAAGAACCCGGAATGGTATTGATTTCGTTGACGTATACTTTATCGTTGTCATCCGTATCCATTAAAAAGTCGATGCGCGATACGCCACTGCAACCCAGCGCACGGAAAGTCATCAGTGCCATGGCTTTAATTTCTTCCGTCTTTTCATCTGACAAATCGGCAGGCAGTTTTCTGTCGGAGGATGCCATGCCCTGCTTGGCATTGCCGACTTTGGCACCTTTTGTGCCCTTGCCGCCTTTGCCGCCGCTCATGTATTTATCCTCATAGGAGAGAATTTCGCCGGAGCTTACGGGCTCTTCCAGAATGGAAGCTTTTGCGCTCGAATGGTCGCCCAGCACGGAGCAGTTAATCTCTCGCAGATGCTCGATGGCATGCTCGACCAAAATCCGCTCCGCAAAGTCAGCGGCGTATTCAATACACTCAATCAGCGCATCCCGATCCTCTGCCACACGGATGCCGATACTGGAGCCCGTGTTGTAGGGCTTGACAATCATGGGATAGGCAATGTTCTGTTCAAGGTCTGCTACCACGGCACCACTGTCTTTATAGAAATCTTCTTTATAGAAGCATCGGCAGACAAGCACCGCAACACCGGCTTCCTTGAGCACGGTTTTCATCACGGCTTTATCCATGCCCAGTGCAGAGGAAGCAATATCACAGCCGCTGTAGGGAAGCCCTAAAAGCTCCAGATAGCCCTGCAGTGTGCCGTCCTCTACATTTGTGCCGTGCACCACGGGAACGGCAACGTCAATCTTGCGGATACGTCTGCCGAACAGTCCGCGGGTTTTCTCCATATACACACCGTCCTCTGCACGAACAAAACATACCTCCACCAGCTGTTTTAAAAGATCCTCTTCGTTGATGTAGTTGGCAATATTAAAAAGTGCCACGCCCGAATAAAACGTGCCCTGCTTGGTGATATACACGGGAACAACATCGTAGGCTTCCTTGTCGATCGCATGCATGGCTTGATTGGCGGAAATCACGGACACTTCATGCTCCACGCTTTGTCCGCCGAAAAAAACTGCAACTGTCGGTTTCATGTGTTTTCCTTCTTTCTTATAAATAGTTATCCGGCAAATCGTTCTCTAAAAGAACCACCGGTTTTTTCTCTTGTTCGTATGCGATTTTATCCAAAAGCGTGAAAGCATCGCCGATGGTTTTCACGATATGGAGTTTATCCTCGGAAAAGCCCTTGCTTCTCACGCCTGCGGCAATCGGTTCTGCCTGCTTTTCGCCCACCAAAATGATGATATCGGCGGCGCTTGCCGCTTGTGCCCCGAAAGCGAAATTCAGCTCGTCCTGCTTTTCGCCCAGCTCTACCATACCCGGGGTGACCAAAATGCGAAGCATATCAAAGGATGCCAAAACTTCCAATGCCATGGCGGCACCTTGGGGATTGCTGTTGTAGGCATCATCGATGACCCAGTAGCGGTCATGCCGCAGAAGCTCCAGACGGTGCTGTGTGGGCGGCAGTGACCGCACAGCGGCGGCGATTTGCTCCAAAGACACGCCCATGCGATAGGAAAGTGCGGCACAGCCGGTGATGTTGATGACGTTGGCTCTGCCTAAAAGCTTGGTCTGCAAGCGGATGGATGCACCATCGGGCGTTACAAACACAAAGCTTTGCCCCTCGGGCCCCGATTGAATATCCTCAGCACGAAAGCTTGCCTTTTTGTCCGTGCCGTAGGTGATGGCTTTTTTATCTTTATCGGCAAGATAGCTGTTGTCTCCGTTGACAAAGAGCATACCGTCTGCCGCCAGCACACTGTCTGCCAGCTCCCATTTGGTTTTGATGATATTTTCAATGGATTTGAAGGTTTCCAGATGCTGTTCCCCGATGGCGGTGATCATGCCGTGCTTCGGGTGCACAATATCGCAGATTTCCTTAATATCTCCGACATTTTTCGCGCCCATCTCCGCAATAAAAATTTCGTCGGTGGCACGCAAGTTCTCACGAATGGTGCGCACTACACCCATGGGGGTGTTGAAGCTCCCCGGTGTCATGCACACATTGAATTTTTGCGATAGAATACGATGCAAAATATGCTTTGTGCCGGTTTTCCCGAAGCTCCCCGTGATACCAATCACGGTGAGTTTTTTCGAATGCTTCAAAATGTTCTTTGCATCACGGATATAACGACCTGCTACCGCCTTTTCGATGGGCTGATTCAAAAGATTGCCCAGCATCACGATAAATGCCAGCAAGCAGTCAAACACCACAAAGGCGACAGGGGCAAGCTCCATACGGAAAATAGCCGCCGCACAGGGAATCCATGACAACACCCACAGCGTGAAAAAGAGTCTTTTGGTGCGTGCTGTGTTCACAAAGGGCTTTTTCTTCGGACGGCGATCGCGCACCGACGGCAAAAGAAGATATAAAACCGCCAATGCCCCCAGCATCCAGTAAGCATTTAATAAAAGCCCGATATAGGAAATAAGCGGCACTATACAGGCAAAAGAGATAATTTTGTTTTTCTTTACCCATCCGAAAAACCGCTCGTTTCGATAAGAATTGAGCTGGAGCATATGCACGAAATGCACCGTGCGAAAGCCCAGATACAGCCAGTATGCCACCACGGCAACGGCAGAGAATATATAGATCATTTTTTATCCTCCTTGAAATAAACATCCATAATGGCGGCAAACTGCGCCGCGCCCTCCAAATAGCTGAAATGCCCGGCACCCGGAATGACCGCTACACCGGCATTGGATATTTTTTTCTCCATGACATACGCATCAGACAGAGGCGTTGCCGTGTCTTTTTCGCCCCACACCAAAAGTGTGGGCACATGGATGGCGGAAATCTGCTCCGTCAAATCCTCTTCAATGAGGCGTGACATGGTTTTCTTGAGGATTTCAGAGCTGTTTCTGTAGTCTGCCGAACCGACACGGTTCTGCAGTTTCTCCAAAAGCCCCGTTTTATTGATGAGCGGCAAGCCGAGCACCGCTTTGGCGGCTTTGGCAGTATACACCTTCACATACCACTTGGCGGAATGTTTCGGGCGAATACCTGCCGCATCGATGAGAAGGAGCTTGGAAAAGAGCCCTTCTTTTCTCGATGCCATTTTCAAAAGCACTCGACCGCCGTTGGAATGGCCGATGCCGATGGGATTTTTAATATCGAGCTTTTGCATGAAAGCTTCCACAAAATCCGCATAGTCGTCACAGCACCAGGGCGTTTTTTGCTCCTCGCTTCCGCCCATACCCGGAAAATCAAGGGCAATACAGCGAAAATCGCGGGACAACTGATTGTAGATTGGTGCCATGCTCTCTTTATTGGCAAGCCAGCCGTGCAGAAGAAGCACGGGGCTACCCTCGCCCACATCCACATATTGAATTTTAAGACCGTCAATGACTACTTCGCTCATGAATGATCTCCTCTTCTACCCTTATTTGCCAAGGGCAATTCCATAATTTTTTTAATTTCACACAAAGAAAGCTCTGTCTGCCGCTTTTCTCCCTTGGGCAGAATACACTTGGAAAAGCCAAGCTTTCCGATTTCCTTGAGCCGCAGGTCTTCACCTTTGACGCGGCGCACCTCGCCGGAAAGACCGACTTCCCCGAAAATCACGGTGTCGGAAGGCATGGGAACATCGAAAAGCCCCGACAAAAGGGCGCAAATCACGGCTAAATCCGCCGAGGTGTCGTCGATGCGCATACCGCCTACCACGTTGATATAAACATCATGCTCCGAAAGACTGATTCTGAGTCTTTTTTCAATCACGGCAATGAGAAGGCTTAATCGATTATGGTCAAAACCGTCTGCCGTTCGACGGGGAATCCCGAAGCCTGTTTTGCTCACCAGTGCCTGCACCTCGGACAGAATCGGACGCGACCCTTCCAAAAGACACACAATGGCAGAGCCGGAAGCATCCTCGGGCATATCCTGCAAAAGCACTGCCGAAGGATTAGGAACTTCCGCCAGCCCCCGATCCGTCATTTCAAAGATGCCGACTTCATTGGTGCCGCCGAAGCGGTTTTTCACCGCACGCAGTTTCCGAAAGCCGCGGTTTCTGTCGCCTTCAAAATACAGCATACAATCCACCATGTGCTCCAGCACACGAGGGCCTGCCACATTGCCGTCCTTGGTCACGTGCCCCACCAGAAATACAGTGATGCCCGTTTCCTTGGCAAGGCGCATCAACTGCATGGTCACTTCTCGCACCTGGCTGACACTGCCCGGGGCACTTTGCACATCTTCGGTGTACATGGTCTGCACCGAGTCGATAATGACCGCAAAGGGCTTGGTGGCTTCTATATTCTCCAAAATATTGGTTATATTCGTTTCCGTCAGTAAATACACGTTTTCGTTGGTGACTTTCAGGCGGTCCGCCCGCATTTTAATCTGCTCCTGGGATTCTTCGCCGGACACATAAAGAACCGTGCCGTTTTGCCCCAGCTTTTCGCAAATCATCAAAAGAAGGGTGGATTTTCCGATGCCCGGCTCACCGCCGATGAGCACCAAAGAACCGGGAAGCATACCGCCGCCGAGCACCGTGTCCAGCTCGCCCACACCGGTGGAGACCCGCTCTTTCTGTGTGGTTGAAACCTCATTGAGTTTCAAGGGCTTACTGCCCGTGAAGCCGATAGCGGCACTTCTTCCCTTGGGGGCTTCGTGCACGCGCTCTTCCACCATCGTATTCCATGCACCGCAACCGGGGCAACGCCCCATCCATTTGGGCGACGTTTCGCCACATTCATTGCACAAAAACACGGTTTTTGCTTTTGCCATAGGTTATTTCCTTTCCGTGCCGCTCACGCAACCCATCCGACCAGGCATCCACGGCACTTGCCACCGTCTGCACCAGAAGGTCACGATAGGTGGCGTCCATTAAAAGTTTTTCTTCTTCGGGATTGGATAAAAAGCCGCACTCCAAAAGGCAAGCGGGCATCTTTGCATGGCTTAAAAGATACAAATCACCGTCGGCCTGCTTTGCCTCTCTGGTGTTGGACGGATTCATCTTTCGAAGGCCTTCTTGCATCAAAAGTGCCGCTTCCCGTCCTTCCTTGTTGTAAAACACCTGTGCGCCTTTATACTTGCTCTCGGAAAAATGATTCATATGCACCGATATGAGAAGCGCGCCGCCCGAGGCATTGATCCGCACGAGCCGCTCCCGCATATCGGATTTTTTCGTGCTGAGCTGTTCGCCGACGGTTTTCAGTGCCACATCTTCTTCTCTTGTCATCACGACGAAGTAGCCCCGTTTTTCCAGTGCTTTTTTCAGGCTTGTTGCCACCTTTAAATTTAAATCTTTTTCCAATGCGACTGCCCCTTGGGTGCCGCCATCGAAGCCGCCGTGTCCCGGATCAATCACAATAATCCGTCCCACGCCGGGTGCGGCAAAAAGCCGTAAAAACAGACTGAGGGACAAGACACATGCCGTCACGGTTAACCATATCCACGTCTTTTTCAAAATTCTCACCTCGAAAAAGCCTATGCGTATGTGTCTTGTCCTTATACCCTTTTACTTGCGATCAATCAGGGAAAGCCCTAATTTTTTCCGTACATAGTTCATGGGAATACATTCCCGTCTGCCTAAGAAATAGCCAATCAGTGCCACAGCGATTTCCAGAACAAGCGGTGCAACCCACCAGAACCACGGCAATGTATAGTTCACCTCTGCCATCAGCATCAGAAGCTGTGCGGCAGAGAAAGGTCCGGTCACGATAATATATGCCGCCTTGGATAAAAATGCGCCCAAGACATTTTGCATATTGCCCAAAACTGCCATCAGAATCAGCATCAGCACAACGCCGCTTTCATTGAAGGCAAGCTTTTTTAGCATCAGGGGCACATTCGGCTCATGCTTTTCCCATTTGCCGTAGAGCCACATATCCAGATAGAGAATCGACAGATACGGAATACTGCCGAAAATCGTGTATACCCATACCATCGTTTCCCGATTCCAGGGAAAAAGCCAGGTCATCATGGATGTCAAAGGAATCAAAAAGATAAAAGATGCCACGATAAAAAGCACACGGTCACCTAAAAGCTTTAAGATCAGATTGCCTTGTCTGTTCATAGGTTTCTCCTTACAGATTTGCCAGTGCCTGTTCCACGTCGGCAATGATATCTTCCACGTTTTCGATACCCACGGAGAAGCGAAGCATATCAGGATAGATGCCGCAAGCCAAAAGCTGTTCGTCGCTCATCTGGCGATGGGTGGTGCTGGCAGGATGCAGAACCCCCGTGCGTGCATCGGCAACGTGCACGACGATTTTAGCCAGCTTTAAGCTGTTCATAAAAGCTTCTGCCTTTTCTCTGCCGCCCTTCACACGGAAGGAGAGCACGCCGGACTGACCGTCCTTCATGTATTTCTGTGCCAAAGCATACTCGGAGGAGGAAGCAAGACCGGGATAGGAAACTTCTAAAACCTTCGGATGCTTTTCCAGATATTCTGCGACTTTCATGGCATTTTCACTGTGGCGCTCCATGCGCAGATGCAAGGTTTCCATACCGAGATTGAGAAGGAATGCATTCATGGGAGAAGCCATGCAGCCCAAATCACGCATCAGCTGCACACGGGCTTTGACGATATATGCCATTTTGCCGAAGCGTTCGGTGTAGACAACCCCGTGATAGGATTCGTCCGGCTCGGAAAGACCGGGGAATTTGCCATTGTTCCAATCAAAGTTACCGCTGTCGATGATGACACCACCCAAAGATACGGCATGACCGTCTAAATATTTACTGGTGGAGTGCACCACGATGTCTGCACCGAAATCAATGGGACGGCACAAAACGGGCGTGGGGAACGTGTTGTCCACGATAAGAGGAATACCGGCATTGTGTGCCACACGGGCAAACATTTCGATATCCAGCATACGAAGGGCAGGGTTGGCAAGAGTTTCACCGAAAATCAAACGGGTGTTCTCACGGATTTCGGCAGCTAAATCCTCTTCGGAAATGCCGGGATCTACAAAGGTCACATCAATGCCCATGCGGCGAAGCGTCACATCAAAGAGATTAAATGTGCCGCCATAAACTGCGGCGGAGCAGATCATATGATCGCCGCTGGAGCAAAGGTTCATAACGGAAATCTGCGTTGCGGACTGACCGGAAGCCGTGAGCATTGCACCGACGCCGCCCTCCAGAGCGGCAATTTTTTCTTCGGGACCCGTGCAGGTGGGATTTGCCAAACGGGTGTAGAAATAACCGTCTGCTTCTAAGTCGAACAGCTTGCCGACCTGCTCGGAATTGTCGTATTTATATGTCGTGCTTTGAACAATCGGAAGTACGCGCGGTTCTCCGTTTTGCGGCGTGTAGCCGGCTTGTACGCATAAGGTTTCTTTTTTCATGAATATCGCTTCCTTTTCAAAATTTATGTATCTTATATTATATACCATCTATCTGCAAAAAGCAAGTTTTTTTAGGAAATTACTTGCTTTTTTTTATTTTTTATGTTATACTCCTTTTACAAAAGCATGGTTTTGAATGAAAATTTTGGCATTTAAAGGTTTTTTATTAACTCTTTAAATGCTCTTCTTTGACTGAACCCGTTTTGTGCCTTGACAATACATAGAATATTTTTCCCAAACGTATCATGACCTCGTGCGCACCATGCTTTCCCTATCTTAATTTTTCGCGTCTTTCATTCACATTCTTTTATGATACAAATACAACACAATGTAGAAAATGAGGTATAGGTAATGATAAAAAATATATTTTCCCGGAT
>JAFPCL010000163.1 GCA_017390225.1 Clostridia bacterium | reverse complement strand
TCGTTGATGGCGGCATCAGTTTGTATCAGCTTGTAGGTGGCTTCTTCAATTGTCATAGTGCGGTTTAAAGCACTGACGATACCCATAGTCACAGAGCCGGAGAATTGCTGGCCCAAGGGATTTCCGATGGCGATAACCTGCTCTCCGACCAGAAGATTGGAGGAAGTGCCCAAAACGGCCGCATCCAATCCGGTAGCTTCAATCTTTAAGACAGCAAGGTCCGTCTGGCTGTCGGTACCAACGATTTCCGCTGTGTATTCTTCACCGTTGGTCAGGGAGACGATAACCTCGGAAGCACCGCTAATGACATGGTTGTTGGTGACGATATAGCCGTCGGCACTGATAATAATGCCGGAACCGTAGCCTTGTTCTACGGGAATATTCAGATTGAAATAGCTGTTGGAGGAAATCCCTTTATTGGTGATGCCGACTACCGAGGGGCTGACTTTCTGTGCAATCTCAACGGCAGAAACCGTGTTGCCCGTTCTGTATTCCCCGGTTGACTGGGTGATAACGGAGGTGCCGGCTTTGCCGAAGAAAGGCATCAGGCATAAAACAACGAAAACGGCGGCAATAAAAGTGCATATACCGGTAATCAGGCAAGCCGCCCACACGGGAAACGGCTTTTTGACTTTCGGCTGACGCACGTTTTCTGCATAGAAGTAACCGCCGGCACCGTATGCCGAAGGTGTGTCGGCAGGCGCAGGCTCTTGGGAAGCTTCTTCTTCCGGATTTTTCGTTTCTTCCGAAAAATCTTCTGTGGTAAGCTCTGCATAGGGATGCTCTTCTTCCGTGCTCTCCGGAGCGGCGTAGGATACATCTTCTGCAATCGGTGTTTCTTCTGCGGGATTAATATCCTCTTCTGCTACCGATGTTTCGTCAACGGACAGGGTATCCTTCGGCTCTTCGGGCGTGAATTCGTTGGTGTTTTCAAAGTTGTGATGATTGTCCATAATCGTACATCCTTCCAAAAAAAACAGTATTTTATATAATAAGTGTAAACCATAAATTTGACAAAGCTGTGAATGAACTGTTAATTTTTTCGATTAATTGACAGTTCCCGGCACAGTTTCTGTGAGCGTGACGGGGATGGTAATCGTCTTCTTATCCCGATACACAGAAAGAGAAAGGGTTTCGCCTACTTTTTTTGTGTCTCTGATGGCATTGAGCTCTGCCACGGAGATAACCTCTGTGCCTTCGGCGGCTGTAATGATATCGCCGGGCAAAAGACCGGCTTTTTTCGCACCGCTGTTGTCTGTGACGGCATTGACATACAAGCCATAGCTGAGCGGCAGTTGATAATAGCGTGCAATCATGGGGCTGAGCTCGGCAAGCTCTACACCAATGGAGGGGCGACCGCGAACATAACCATGGGTTAAAAGGTCTTCGATAATCGGCTTGGCATCGTCAATGGGGATGGCAAAGCCCAAGCCTTCCACACCGCTGGCGGAGATTTTTACGGAATTGATGCCGATAATCTGACCGCGGCTGTTGACCAATGCACCGCCGGAATTGCCGGAGTTGATGGCGGCATCGGTCTGAATCAGATTGTAGGTTGTGCCGTCAATAGTAATTTTGCGGTTCAAGGAAGAAATGATGCCGGCGGTCACAGAGCCGGAGAACTGCTGTCCCAAGGGGTTGCCGATAGCAATGGCAGGCTCGCCGACCGCAAGGGAAGAAGAGTCACCAAGCTCGGCGGCAGGAAGATCATTTCCTTCAATTTTCAAAACCGCCAAATCGGTTTTGGCATCGGTGCCGACAAGCGATGCTTCGTATTCATCTCCCGAAGCCAGCGTGATGTTGATGCGATCGGCATCGGCGATGACATGATTGTTGGTGACGATATAGCCGTCTTTGGATATGATAATTCCGGAGCCCGAGCCATATTCCGTCATTTTCGGTGCGGAGGAAAAGCCGCTGAAGATATTGAAGCTCGACTGCTCCACATAGGTGATAATCTGCACAACACTGGGGCTGACTTTTGCGGCGACCTCTACGGTAGAAAGTGAGTTTTCTTTCACGAGGGCATATAGCTCACCCAAAGAGGGCATGGTGTATGCCGCCTGCGTTGCTTGGGTTTTTTGCTTGTTTTCTTCAATCATGACAGCAACATCTGTTAAAAGGTTTTCTTTCATCTTTTGAAAGGAAACATAGTAGAGTCCGCCAAAAACGATGGCGCAGACAAGTGTTGTAGAGAGAATTGTTTTTAAATGTTTCATGAAAATCATCCTTTTTGTTACTTTGTTAGTATGACTCTATCACATTTGTTTAAAACACGGGGTAAGAAAAAATGAATATTTTTTATTTTTTCTGTGAACAGGGCAGGCAGAAGGTAAAACGTGTGTAGACATCCGGTTCACTTTCCACCCATATCTTTTGTCCGTGACGGTTGATGATGTTTCGGACCATGTAAAGCCCTAATCCGAGACCGGAGCGGTCTTCGCTTCGGGATTTGTCCCCTTTGAAAAATTTGTCGAAAATATTGCGGCAATCTTCTTTGCTGATGCCCTTGCCGCTGTTTTCAACGGAAATGGTGGCAAGCTCTTTATTCTGCGTGATGCTGACGGACACGGTGCCGCCGACGTTCACAAACTTAAAGGCATTGTCCAAAAGATTGATAAACACACGGGTGATAGCATCTTTATCGCAAAGGCAAAGACAGGATTCATGCGTTAAATTGAGCATGACATCAATGTTTTTTTCTTCCACCTTTTCTTCATATAGTATGATTTGC
>JAFPCL010000162.1 GCA_017390225.1 Clostridia bacterium | reverse complement strand
GCACGTAGGTTTATTGGTAAAACCGGCCCTTACCTGAAGAAAATGCTTGTAGGCACTGAGCCCGCCCACCAGTTCTATAATCCGGATGTGCTGACCTACAATATTTATGCGCAGAGTGAAAGCGCCTATTTTACAACCTGCTTTGTCATCGACAAGGAATACGAGATCACTCCTGTCGGC
The DNA here is from genome assembly GCA_017390225.1 of Clostridia bacterium. Taxonomy (GTDB): domain Bacteria; phylum Bacillota; class Clostridia; order CAKSNL01; family HGM11501; genus RGIG1017. Next base: position 15,343 of record JAFPCL010000162.1, on the reverse strand, counting down.
GTACCGCAGTTTGACCTTAAATACCGCATTGTGGATGACAACGGAAACGATGTGCCTGTGGGTGAAATCGGTGAATTTATTTTTGAAAACCCTTATGTCAGAGGTTATATCAATTTGCCGAAAGAAACCGCAAAAGCATTCAAGGATGGATATTTTTATACAGCAGACCTTGTGCAAATTCTGCCCGACGGAAACATTGCAATCTGTGGCAGAAAAAATGATATGATAAAGATTAACGGAAACCGTATCGAGCCGGCAGAAATAGAAGCCGCCATTCAGGCAATTTTGAAAATCGATTGGTGTGCAGTAAGAGGATTTGTCAGCAACGAACACAGTTTCATCTGTGCTTACTATACGGCGGATATTTCCGTAGATGCAGATTATGTGCGTGCTGAATTACAAAAACGCTTGCCTTATTATATGATCCCTGCATACTTTATAAAAATCGACAAGATTCCGGTCAATGCAAACGGAAAAATGGATCGCAACGCTTTGCCGAAACCTGAAATCCAAAATGTTGAAAGAATATATAAAGAACCAACAACCGAATTTGAAACTGCTCTTTGTCATGCTATGCAGAAGGTGCTTCATATGGAGCGCATCGGTATTGACGATGATTTTTACGAAATGGGCGGCGATTCGCTTTCTTCTATGGAAATGGTGTTGGAAAGCGGTCTGCCCGGGCTGGATACCGGCTGTGTTTTCCGTGGACGGACGCCATCGAAAATTGCACAGCTTTATACGGAACAGATTCAAAATCGTGACCCCGAATCAAGCGATGCACAGAATGAAAGAGCAAAGCTGGAACCGCACAAGCTGACAGCGGAACAATTATATATGTTTGATTATCAGCTCTATACGCCGGATTCTACCATGTACAATCTTTTCAATCTGCTTCGCATGGAAAAGGAAGAAATCGATCTTGACAGAATGGCAAAGTCCATCGAAATAGCAATCAAAAATCATCCTGCATTTTCTACTACGATTCAATTTAACGAAGACGGAGACCTGATGCAGCAGTATGATTCTCAGATGCAGATAACAATCACACCTGAAAAAATCAGTGCGGTAGAATTTGAAAAAATAAAAGATTCCCTTGTGCAACCCTTCAAAATGGTAAAATCTCCGCTGTTCCGCTGTAGATTATTTGAAACGGAAGATGCTGCTTATCTGTTTTTTGATGTGCATCATATTATTTTTGACGGCACTTCGTTCAAAGTTTTTATAAGCAGTGTGATGAATGCATATATGGGTGCTCCTTTGGAAAAGGATTACTACTATCTTGTGTTGCAGAAGCGAGAACAGATACAGCTGACAGATTTTTATAATGAAAGCTTAAAATACTTCGAAGAAAAGTACGGAAGCGTAGAATGGACAGTTTGCCCGAAAATCGATGCGGTGACGCGCAAAAACAAACTGGGAGAACTCTCCTGCGAGGCTGAAGTACATCCTGCCGAACTTTCTTTATTTGAAAAGAAATACATGGTAACCCGAAACGAATTTTACGTTGCGGTCACACTGCTTGCAATCGCAATCAGCACGGATGCGAATGACGTTCAGGTGTCCTGGATTTATAACGGGCGAGATGATCTTGTTGCTTCTTCGAGTGTTGGATTGTTCTATAGAGATCTGCCTGTTGCTCTGCGTTTGCATGGAAAAATGACCATGCGTGATATATTTGCAGAAGTTCAGAAGCAAGTGAAGAACGGAATCAAGTACAGTTGCTATCCATACAACGAAATCAATTCTCAGGTTGTGGATGAAGATGATACCTGCGTTCTTTATCAAAGAGATCTTCGTGATGTTGGGGGCTTCGGAGGATTGACTGTGGAACAGATGGAAATCCGTCAAAATAAGGCGGCCTCTCAAGCGGTGCTGGATATCCAGATTCTTGATGGTGAAGCCGGACTTCAGTATGTGTTTGACTATGCAGCCAGCCGTTACGAAAAGGAAACAATGTGTGAGTTCCAAAACCTTTTCAAGCAGGTGGTTGCTGCAATCGTCAATAATACCAACACGGATGGCTATGATTTTGAACATTTGAAGAAGGACGTGCGCGGCAAAAAAGGTGCGGTGCAGAAGATAAAAGATATTTTTGCTAAGAAGAAATAACTTTAAATCAAATGACATCAGAAAAAACAAAGATTACTTGTAAAACTTTGGATTGACTATCTTAAAATGATTAGAATATGAAACAAATAAAATCAGAAAGGTGGTTACATGATGACAAAGAGAACGAAAATTTTTAGAATTGTTGTTTGTACGTTGCTTGCACTCACTATGATTTGGAGTGCCATTTGGGGAGCTGCGATTATCTTACTCGGTAAAAACTTAGTGCGTACAGCGATGTATGATATTTATATTGCAGGCATATCCGTAAACGCAACGAATGCAGACGACATTTTAGGTGACGGTACGGTGTACTATGATGCATATAACAATATCCTCACATTTAACAATGCCACAATTGCGTCTGAAAATTGGCCTCTTTATTCAAAAATTGATCTGAATGTTGAATTGATCGGTGAAAATAAATTTGTATGCAAGAACGAGGAATACAGTGCCGGTGTTTACGCAGGCGACAATTATCTCAGCAAGGATATTGCATTTATAGGTGATGGTTCTTTAACAATCGAAATCCCGAATACATGTGGGGAAGCAGTAGGTGTTTTTGCATCTGATCTTACAGTAGCAACCGATATTACCGTGAAAACGCCGGATTGCGAAAATAAGGTGCACGGAATTGTCTGCGACTCATCTTTACTGATTGTAGAAAAAGCAGTAGTTACTGTAAATAATGGTGCTGCAAAGAACAGTGTAGGTGTCAGAGTTCGCGGCAATGCTCTCTTGGAAGAAGGAACGGCACTTAATGTTTTAGTGAATCCCGGAACGACTGAAATTTGCAAAGGACTCAGTGTCAGCGGAGATATATTCCTTGGTAAAGACACTTCGCTTGAAGTTTTAGTTGATGATAGCTCTACGGATTTAGGCGAAGGCATCCGTGTATCCGGTCTTATGGAGATTGGCATGGGTTCAACCGTGACGGCATCTGCAAAGAATGCGTATGCTTTAGAGTGCTTCGGTTCTATAGAAGCAAATCATGGCGCCTCTATTTCTGCTGTTTCCGACCAAAAAGACGCGGATGTTTTCTGCAGTGGCGCTGTGGTTAATTATGGTGCTGAAATGGATGCCGAAATGGATGCTCTCGGAGGAATCCATAACAAGACGGAAAACTAAAGATTGACAGAATAAGACATGCAAATCTGTAACCGTATCAAACGGAACAGTAATTGAATTTTCATATGAAATAAAATGAAACAAACCCCGTAAGCTTTGAAAAAACGAGACTTTCGGGGCTTGTTTTTTTCTTTTGCATGCAATTCGAAACAGAAAATTTAAAACATGCCGACACAATAGAAAAATCAAACGATAGTTACCGTGCGCTTTTTAAATTTCTAAATAAGAATCGAAAATAATTTGACAAGAAAAAGAATATATGATAATATTTTTATGTTATGAGGAGAAAAAACAAAAAAAGGATATAAAATCATGAAAAAATTAGGTTTGGTCGGCGGGACGGGGCCGGAGTCTACGGTGATGTATTATAAAGCATTAAATGCTTTGGTTGATGAAGCGACGGGCGGAGCATGTATGCCGGAGATTACGATTGAGAGTGTGGATTTTCGAAAGACTTGGGCACAGACTTGCGAAGGCCGCCGGGAGGATTTGGCGACGTATCTCAGCGATAAGGTGATGATGCTAAAAAGAAGCGGTGCGGAAGTTGTGGCGCTGACGGCGGTTACCATGCACATGGTCTGCGAAGAAATCGAGAAGCAAACAAAGGTTCCTTTGGTGCGGATTCCCGAAGCCGTGTGTGAAGTAGCAGCGGCACGGGGGTATCGACGGGTTGGACTTTTGGGGACAGCGGCGACCATGGAAGGTGATTTTATGAAAAAAGCCTTTTGGGATGCAGAAATCGAGATTGTTGTGCCCGAGGAAGAAGACTGTGCTCTTGTTGCTCGACGGATTTTTGAAGAGTTGGAATTTGGTGTTGTAAAGAAATCTACACGACAGGAGTTAAATGCAGTTATAAAAAAATTAAAGGATAGGCACAACATAGAAGCTGTTGTTTTGGGTTGCACGGAATTGCCGCTGATTTTAAATGATGAAAATGCGGTACTTCCTTGTTTGGATGCGATGAAAATCCATATTGAAAAGTTGGCGACTTTGGCGCAAAGCTAAAAAACTTTGCGAATTTAGAGGAGAGAGCAAATGATAAAAATGAAAAGAGCAATACTGCTTATGCTGTTTAGTATTACGGCAATCATTGGGTCTATCGGCTATTTAAAAGCCGGCTATAACGGATGGGATACTGCCTACATGGTCATTCGAATGTATTTGTTTGATGCGGATACTTTCGGAAATAATCTATGGATTGAAGCTGCTCGATGGACAGCACCGATATTTACGGTCAGTGGTGTTGCAATTTTGATGAAAAAATTCATCGGAAGAATTAAGGATTTCTTTGTTGGCTTTTCATCAGATTCGATTGCCTTGTACGGAGATGCGGAAATGAAAACAATGGCAAAAGCCAATATGAAGCATGCAATCATAGCAAGGGACAACGAACCAATCGATGCCAAAAGCCACATGATTATGTTTGGGACCGATGAAAAATGCTTGGAATTTTACAAAAAGAACAAAGAAAAGCTTCATGGTGAAGTGTTCATCAAATTGGAAAAAAACGATATTTTAACCGCTTCGTTAGATGACGTAAAATTTTTTAATTTCTGTGAAATTACAGCACGGAGCTTTTGGCAGGATTATGACATTCGCCGTGTTATACATGAAGGGAAAATGAAGATTGCCATTGTCGGATCGGATGTGCTTGCTCGAAAGATTTTGGCGTATGGTCTTCTTAACAATGTGTATTCTCTTTCGCAAGAAATCGAATATCATGTTTTCAGTAACAATCATTTGTTTGAAGAAGCACATAGTGATTTTGAAACTTTGAACAGTGATCGTATTTTATACAGAGATAATCAATCGACGCAGAGATTACTTGAAATTGCATCGGCAGATCGAATCATTATTACCGACCTTCAGGATAATGAGGTTATGAGTGAAATCGTAAAAATGACAAAAGGTGAAATCTATTGTTTTGATCCAAACAGTACCTTTGTGAACATATTTGAATACGAAAAGATATATCCGTTTGGGCAGTATACGGCGTTGATTACAGAAAAGAATATCAGGCATTTCAATCAATTGGCAAAGGAACTTAACTATCAGTATGCTGTAGCCTATGCAGAAAATCCTGCGACGATAGAAGAGGCATGGGACAAACTGGATACTTTTACGAAGGGCTCGAATATTGCTGCAATGGATTATCATAAAATTCGATTGATTGTCATGCGGGAAACGGGGAAATCAGAGGCAGATGAAGCACTTTCAGAAATGGAGCATATCAGGTGGTGCCGATATCATTTTATCAACCATTGGAAATACGGAGAAACCGCAAATGGTAAAAAAGACAGGGAAAATAAAATACATCCGTGCCTGAAACCATACAGCGAACTGAAGCGAGAGGATCAGATTAAGGATAAAGAAGGAATACAGGTGCTTTTGGCATTAGAAAACATCTGATTCTATGATAAAAAATAAGCACGATTGTCCGAATGATTGTGATAGCAATAAGGCTAATCGGTCGGAAGAATGAGGAAAAGGAGAAATGCAAAATGTATCATATTTATGTTGTGTTTAAATGTATGCCGGGGAAAAGGGAAGAATATGTAGAGCTTTTGAAAGCAGAAGGTATTGTGGATGCCGTGCGCCGGGAGGACGGATGCTATCAATACGATTACTATTTTTCTGAAAAAGATTCGGATGAGCTTTTATTGATTGAAGCTTGGGAGAGCAAAAAGCATCAGGAAATTCATATAGCGCAACCCCATATGGAACGGCTTCGTGCATTAAAGCCGGAATGGATTTTGGATACGAAAATAGGCGAATTTGAATTGAAATAATAAAATAAGGACTGTAAGCAAAACAGGTTGCTACAGTCCTTGTTTATGCATAAATAACATGTATTTGCAGGAAACGACCGGTGTGTCGTTTCACTTTCGGCAAAATACGAATTTGGCTACAGCGTGTTATCTGTTGCCGTACATTTTTTCGTAGTAATTCTGATACTCACCGGAAATAATCTTTTCCCACCAGGCGCGATTGTTTAAATACCAATCGATGGTCTTTTGAATGCCTTCATCGAAGGTGGTGGTGGGAAGCCAACCGAGTTCATCGTGGATTTTTGTGGGGTCAATGGCATAGCGCATATCGTGGCCGGCACGGTCGGTGACATAGGTGATGAGGTCTTCACTCTTGCCGAGGGCTTTAATAATGGTTTTCACAACGTCGATATTTGCCTTTTCGTTATGACCGCCGATATTGTAGACTTCGCCGACTCTGCCGTTGTGGATGATCATATCGATGGCGCGGCAATGGTCTTCTACATAGAGCCAGTCGCGCACGTTGAGACCTTGTCCGTAAACGGGGAGGGGCTTGTCGTTCAGTGCATTGGCAATCATCAAAGGAATCAACTTCTCGGGGAAGTGATAGGGGCCGTAGTTATTGGAGCAACGGGAAATGGTAATCGGAAGACCGAAGGTACGGTGGTATGCCTGCACCAGAAGGTCTGCCGAGGCTTTACTGGCGGAGTAGGGGCTGGAAGTGTGGATCGGGGTGGTTTCCGTGAAGAACAGGTCGGGACGATCTAAGGGAAGGTCGCCGTATACTTCATCGGTAGACACCTGGTGGTAACGCTTGACACCTGTGGCACGAGCGGCATCCATCAAGGTTTGTGTGCCTAAAATATTGGTGGTCAGGAATACACCGGGGTTTTCAATGGAGCGGTCAACATGGCTTTCTGCGGCAAAGTTGACAACAATGTCGAATTTTTCTTCTTCAAAGAGAGAAAAAACAAATTCTCTGTCGGCAATATCGCCCTTTACAAATTTAAACAGAGGGTTTTTGAGCGCTTCTTCTAGGGTTTCCAGATTGCCGGCATAGGTAAGCTTATCCAGGCAAACCAAGGAATAATCCGGATGCGCTTTTTGCATATAGTAAATAAAGTTACTACCGATAAAGCCGGCACCGCCGGTGACTAAAATTTTCATGCCTTTAACCTTCTTTCTTCTTCTACAATAGAGAGAATATACTGACCGTAATCCGTCATGGACAACTCTTTGCCCAAGCTTTCCAACTCGTCCAAAGTAATGAAATGGCGGCGATAAGCGATTTCTTCAATACAAGATACATAGAAGCCTTGGCGTTCCTGCACGGCTTCCACGTATTGAGAAGCTTGGAGCATGCCTTCCGGCGTGCCGGTGTCGAGCCATGCCATGCCGCGGCCTAAGTTTTCAACACGGAGCTCGCCTTTTTCAAGATAAGCATTGTTAACAGCGGTGATTTCCAGCTCGCCTCTTGCCGAGGGCTGAATGTTTTTGGCAATTTCAACGACCTGATTATCGTAGAAATACAGACCGGGAACAGCAAAGTTGGATTTCGGCTTTTGAGGCTTTTCTTCAATAGAAATGACCTTTTTGTCGGGCCCGAATTCAACGACACCGAAAGCCGTGGGATCTTTGACGGGATAGCCGAAGATTGTGGCACCGGTTTCGTTGGCTTTAGCTTTATTAAGAATGGCGGTAAAGTTTTGTCCGTAGAAAACATTGTCGCCTAAAATCAGGCATACGTTATCGCTACCGATAAATTCTTCACCAATCAAAAATGCTTGTGCCAAGCCCTTGGGCTCGGGCTGTTCCTTGTAGGTGAGACGAATGCCCAAACGGCTACCGTCGCCTAAAAGCTCGCGGTACATGGGCAAATCCACAGGGGTTGAGATAATCAGAACATCGCGGATGCCTGCCAAAAGCAGAGTAGACAGGGGATAATAAATCATGGGCTTGTCGTAAATGGGAAGAAGCTGCTTGGATACGACACGAGTCATGGGATATAGGCGTGTGCCGCGGCCGCCGGCTAAAATAATACCTTTTACCATTTTTTATGCCTCCTGAATATATTTTGTGACCTTATCGATCACATAACTTACATTTTCATCGGTCAAATCTGCCCACATGGGAAGACGAATTAAGCGACCTGCATATTCCTCGGTGACGGGAAGACTGCCTTCGCGGTATCCGAAGCCTTGTCCCATGGGAGAAGTGTGGAGCGGAATATAGTGGAACACGGATTGCACGCCTTCCTCGCGCAACGTGGTAATCATTGTGTCGCGAATCTTTCGGGTGGGAAGAATCAAATAGTACATATGGGCATTGTGTGTTGTGTAGTCCGGGATGAAGGGACGAATAACCTTGCCGGCTTTTTCAAGATCGGCAAAGGCTTCATGATAGCGATTCCAAACGGACATACGCTTGTCCATGATTTCTTCGAACCGCTCCATCTGTCCGTACAGCATAGCGGCAAGTACGTCGGAGGGCAGGAAAGAAGAGCCGATAGATTGCCATGTGTATTTATCAATCTCCCCGCGAATGAACTGGCTTCTGTCGGTGCCTTTTTCACGTAGAATCTCTGCACGTTTGAAGGTTTCGGGATCTTTAACAATCAGTGCACCGCCTTCGCCCATGGCGTAGTTTTTGGTTTCATGGAAGCTGTAGCATCCCATGTCGCCGATGGTGCCGCAGGGCTTGCCCTTGTATGTAGAGCCGACAGCCTGGGCGGCATCTTCAATAATAGCGATATTATATTTCTTTCCGAGTGCCAACAGTGCGTCCATATCGCAGGAAACACCGGCATAATGGACAGGGTAGATTGCTTTGGTTTTTTCGGTGATTAAGGCTTCCACTTTGGAAACATCCATGTTCATGGTAGAACTTTCTACATCACAAAAGACAGGGTGTGCACCACGAAGGACGGCGGCATTGACCGTGGAAACAAAGGTGTAGGACGGAACAATGACCTCATCGCCGGGCTTAAGATCCGCCAAAATTGCCGTCATGTCAAGGGCATGGGTGCAGGACGTGGTGAGAAGCAGGGGAGAGACACCTAATTTGTCTTTAAAAAGCGCACCTACCTTTTTCGTGAAACTGCCGTCGCCGCAGAGTTTATTGGTGGCAAGCGCCTCGGCTATGTATTTTTTTTCAATATCCGTGATGCTGGGAAGGTTAAAGGGAATCATGAAAAATCACCTCAATAATATTATAATGTAGAATTATAGCAAAACAATAAAGAAAAGTCAATAGCCATAGAAAAAAACAACAGTAAATCGTTCATAAAATTTTAACACAACCCGAAGGTGAAATGAATTGACTTTTATTTTGTTTTGATTTAAAATAAAGAAAAATAAAAAGAAGGTTTTTTATGGACTACAATTTACACACGCATACGAAAAGATGTCATCATGCTTCGGGAGAGGCGGAGGACTATGTACTGGCGGCAATCAAAGGTGGTATGAGGGTTTATGGATTTTCCGACCACGTTCCTCAGCAATTTCCCGACGGACGTGAATCGGGCTATCGAGTGCCGATGGCGGAAGGTGCGGCATATTGCGAAGAAATCCGTGCACTGAGGGAGAAATATAAAGACAAAATCGATATTCGGATTGGATTTGAATTGGAGTATTATCCGCTTTATTTTGAGCAAATGCTGAGAAATGCCATTGGGTTTGGGGCAGAGTATTTGATTTTGGGGCAGCATTTTATTCACAACGAGCATCCGGGCGGCCGCTATGTCATAAATCCCCACAATGAAAAAGAGCATCTTTTGGTTTATGTGGATACAGTGATTGAAGCGATACGCACGGGGGTGTTTACTTATGTTGCCCATCCCGATATTTTTCAATATAACATCCATGCGCCGGAATACGAAGAATCTATGCGTCGTCTTTGCGTTGCTGCCCGTGAAAACAGCACACCGCTGGAAATCAATTTTTTAGGGATTCGTGACAAACGGATTTATCCGAACACGGTTTTTTGGAAAATCGCAGGTGAAGAAAAAGCACCCGTGACCTTTGGACTGGATGCACACCAAACGGAGGATGCTTGCGACAGGGCATCCCTTGCCATAGCGCAAAGCTTGGTGGAAAAATATAAGCTGAACTATATCGGTATGCCGAAGATAATAGACATAAGGAGCTTGTGATGAAATATTTTCTGTTGGTTTTGGGATTGATTATTGCCGCTATCGGGGCGATTTTATATACCATGTCCAATTTCAATCTGGGCATTTTAATGACGATTCTGCTGGGCGGTGTGTTTTTCCTTTGGGGTTTGTTTTATGAAAAAACAAAGACAGGTATTCTTAAAATTTTCAGGAACGTCTTTGTCGTTTCTTTATGCTTGGAACTTGTCTTTGTCGGCTTTTTGGGGTGCTACGGAAATGTGGACAACACGGACTACACGGAAGATGCCGTGATTGTTTTGGGCGCCGGTGTGCGCGGCGATCAGATCACGATGCCCCTTTGGCACAGGCTTACGGCGGCGGTTTCTTATCACGAGAAGAATCCCGATGCTTATATTGTGGTCACCGGAGGACAAGGGGCACAGGAAACGGTGACGGAAGCCTATGCCATGGAGAAATACCTAATCAAACGGGGCGTTGATCCCGATAAGATTATTAAAGAAGAACAGGCAACATCCACGGAAGAAAATATGCGTTTTTCGAAAGCAATTCTCGATGAAAAATTGGGAAATGACTATAGTGTCGTGGTGATCACTAACCATTTTCATATCTACCGTGGGGTAGCAATTGCGCAAAAAGAAGGGTTTTTGGATGTCACCCATATGCACGGCGGATTGGAATGGTATAACGTGATTCCAAATTATTTGAGAGAAACTTTGGCAGTGCTGAAAATGTGGATTATCGATTAAGGAGGAATTTGTATGAAGCAATACGCAAATCCGGCGGCGGATGCATGGTATCGGGAAATTACGGCAGATTTTAAGAAGTTTCCTTTTTCTTTTGATTACGACGGTATTTGTCACTATGGCTTTGACATGCCGAAGAAGGCACAGCACACAAAACGCATTGGCGACAAGGAAACCGTGACGGTTGTTTTTTCCTTGGATGAAACGATAGAGATAACGCTTTTGTGCACCCATTATTACGATTTTGGGGTTACGGAATGGACGGTTTGGTTTGAAAATCCATCGGATAAAAACAGTGGGATTATATCGGAATGTAAAAGCGAACTGCGCTTTTTGGGACAGCGTCCCATGCTGAAAGGCATTTTAGGGGATCATGTGAACGCGTACCGTCCGTATGCCATTGACATAGCAGATCAGACAACGACGTTTGTTTCCCATACGGGAAGACCGACCCATATTGTGTTTCCGTATTTCAATCTGGAATTTGGAGAAATGGGAGCCATGCTTGCGATCGGTTGGTCGGGCACATGGAAAGCGGACTTTCATTTTGACGGAGAAGAAACCGTGTACACGGCGCAGTCCGTGAACGATCTTTATACTTATCTGAAGCCCAAAGAGAAAATCAGAACGGCCCTTTTTGTCTGTGGCAGATACGGAGAAAGAAGAGAAAGCTACGGGACAAATTATTGGCGACGTTGGTTTATCGCGTATAATCTTCCCAAGGCTGATCAAAAGGGCACGGCGCTTGCACCTTTTTCTACCTGCTGTCTGGCATCGGATACGGGGCTTCCCAATTCCGATGGCTCAATTTCGGAAAATTACGCCACATGGCGTCCCAGCTTGGAAAAAATGCTGGCAGAGGATGTCAAAGTGGATTTTCGTTGGGTGGATGCCGGATGGTATATCGCCCCGGACAAAACGAGTGCTCAGCCCTATGTTTCCGGGCATGACTGGTGGGATACGGTCGGCACGTGGGAGCTCGATTCCGAAAAATGGCCGGGAGACAGCTTTTTGGAATCGACGGAATTTGCGCGCGCACATGGCATGAAAACACTGCTCTGGTTTGAGCCGGAGCGGGTGAGTGATCCCGAGAATTTAGAAAAATATTTCGGCTATCGTGCCGAATGGGCCATTGCCAGAGAGAATAATCCTGCCATTGCCAATAATATCGGAATTCCCGAATGTCTGGATTGGACACTCGGACAGATCAAAAAAGTGCTTTCTGATAACAGAGTGGAAATGTATCGGGAGGATAACAACAGTAATCCGGCAGAGCTTTGGTCGTATCTGGATGCCAAGGAAGGTGATCATCGCCGCGGCATCACCGAATGTAAATTCATTGACGGACACTACCGTATGTGGGATGAAATCATTGCGTGCACACTGTCCTATGGCGGCTGTGGCTTTGTGGATTCCTGTGCTTCCGGCGGCGGTCGCAATGATTTGGAATCCCTGCGGCGCGGTGTGCCGCTTCTTCGGAGCGATGCCGATCGTACCACGGTGGCACTTCGCCTTTCGATGACAACGGCACTGGGAGCATGGATTCCTTTTATGGGTGCAAACACGAAAGAAAAAGAAAGCCAGCTGGCACCTGTGGGAAACAGTGATCCGTATATTTGGCGTGCATCCTATTTGCCGGCTCTCAACGTGGATTCTCAATTTGTGCAGGATGAAAGCCAAAACTTTGATATGCTTCGGTTCGGGCTTTCGGAATGGAAACGTGTGAGCTCGTATCTTTTGAAAGATTTTTATGTGCACACGCCGTGGCATTCGGAGCATGACCGCATGGGCTTTACGGCATATAGTTATTTTGATGAGGACACCCAAAAGGGCGTGCTGTTTGCTTTTCGTGGCGAGCACTGCCTTGATGATACACTGCATATCAAGCTTCCGTATGTGGGTGAAAAGCAAAGTCTTGTGCTGACGGATGAAGACACCAAAGAAGAAATATGCATAGAGGGAAGCCAAAATCAGGAAAAAGGAATACGTCTTACGATGGCACATCCGCGGCAGGCACGACTGCTCTGGATATGCGTGCAGTAGATTTTTGGGAAATTTATCAATTTTTTACCATTCGTGCATAAATACGACCGTTCGTGCACGATTTATTGACAGAATTTTAATTTTGTGATACAATAAAATCAAGATTTATTAAGGGGATGATGGATTGAAGCATGGGAAAATGATGCTGATTTTCGTTCTTTTGCTAAGCTTCGGTGCAGTTTCGCACGCACAGGATATTCGTGTGTATGTGAATGGATTGCGAATGGAGCAAAAGGTGATATTGCAAGATGACAGAACCTATGTGCCGCTTCGTGCCGTGAGTGAGGCTTTGGGTGCCGAAGTGGTGTGGGATGAAGCCACGCGCAGTGTTGCCATCACGTTTACCGAAGAGGATGCCATTGCAGGGGTTGTGGAAAACGTCAGCCCCAGTGTGGTTACAATCGTCGGAAATTATGCCGGCACAGGCACTGCCATGGAGTTTAATAATCCTACGGTGCACGGCTCCGGTGTCATCTATAAAAGCAACGGATATATTTTAACCAATGCCCATGTCGTGACTGATGTGAAGAATCTGACGGTGATTTTAGCCGATGGAACATCCCTTCCGGCAACGGTTTTGTTGTCGGACGAAACGGCGGATCTTGCTATTGTGAAAATTGATAAAATCGGGCTTCGTGCCATTGTGATGGCTACCCCCGAAAGTGTGGTGGCAGGAAAAACAGCCATTGCCATCGGCACACCGGTTTCGCTGTCCATGCGAAATACCGTGACCCGTGGCATTGTCAGTGCAAGCGGTGTTTCCGTGTCCGGGTCACACTACAAATTGATTCAGACCGATGCGGCAGTGAATCCCGGCAATTCCGGTGGACCGCTTTTAAATTCCAAAGGCGAATTGATTGGAATCAATTCATCGAAATTTGCCGGCAGCGGCATTGACAATATGGCATTTGCTATTCCCGTGGACACGGTGAATTATATCATTTCCGAATATGAAAACTTTGGGAAGGTGCGCCGCCCCAATGCAGAGATTTCCTTCACGGAATCCTGGGAAGCAAAAATCGGGCTTCCCACGAAAAAGGGCATCACGGTGAAAAGCTCATCCCATCCGGTGCTTTCCATCGGGGATGTGGTATCTCTTGTGGGGGATATGGATGTGCACAGCATTACGGATTGGAACGAAGCTGTGAAAAAAAGCTTTGACGGAAAAAGCCTGACGGTTACGTTCACAAGAAACGGGCAGACTTATACAGAAAAAATGATTTGCGAATAAGGAGGAATTTCAATGAAAAAATTAGTATGTTTGGTTGCGGTACTTGTTATGCTTTTTAGTGTCGTCCATGCGGCAGAAGATAAGGTGGAAATCACCTTCTGCGTGGGCGAAAGCACACTGACCATCAATGGGGAAGCCGTTACGGTGGAAAAGCCTTATGTGGTCGGCGCGGGTGTGACATTGGTGCCGGTTCGTGTCATCACCGAAGCCTTTGGTGCTGAGGTCGGCTGGGAAGCACAGACAAAGACGATTACCCTTTCGTATCCCGATGTGGAAATCATTTTGCAGATTGATAATCCCATGGCAGAGGTCAACAAGCAGGCAACAACGCTTTTGTCTGCACCGGAGCTCACGGCAAACGGGTTCACCATGGTGCCTCTGCGCTTTATTTCCGAGACCTTTGGAGCTACGGTTTCCTACGATGATGCCACGGGCAAAATCACCGTTGTGAAAGAAACTAAAATTTCCGGCGAAACCGTCACAGGTGGCGTGGAAAGTAAATATGTGGGCGACAGCTACTTTGGTTGGAGCATGGAAAATCCCGAAGGTATGCTGATGGACGACAGATTCTTCGATGGTACCATGACGAGCTTTATTTCGGAGGAAGATGACAATTACGGTATTGTAATTTTTGTTAGTGCCACACCGGAGGATTACGATTTCGGGAAAGACTACATTGAAGCGAAAAATTCCGTGGGAACGGGCAAGAGCATCGTGAAAATCGATAAAATCGAAGCAGACGGCGTGCAGGAAATCAATCTGCAATTGAAGGATAAGAGCACCTATGTCATTCAAAGAAAGCTGGTGAAGGGAAGTCGCACCTTCCAAATCGTGGCAATCTTCTCCAACGAGGATACAAAACAAAGAGATGCATGGATTCAAACCGTCGATTCTTTTACGACAGAGTATAAGGAAGAAGACACCCATGATCTTTCCAACGTGGAAAACGGGATGCGTACCTTCTCCGCAGAGGATGTGAATTTCTCCATTGATGTGCCCGAAGATTACGTGATGGCATCGGAAGAGGATGCCGTGAACTTCTTTGCTTTTTATTCTGTCGCCCAAGAAGATGATTTTTCGAGCTGACGGCACATACAACAATCTGTCTAAGCGTGAGCTGTTGCAGGTTACTCGCCAGCGTGCTAAGCTGGAGAAGAACCTCGGCTCTATCTCTGACCTGACACGTCTT
>JAFPCL010000161.1 GCA_017390225.1 Clostridia bacterium | reverse complement strand
GAAGGTGATTGCATAATTTGCATTTGCCTTTAAAGTGCCTTGTGTAATGCTGAACGAACCTGCCTTGCTTCCGTTTGCCGTGGTGGCAAGCGCACCGGTCAAGGTATCGCTTCCGAACAATTGTCCTTCGGTGATAACATAAGTCAAGGCAGGAATGGCATCACCGACCTTGATCGTATAATCGTCCGCTTCAATTTTTAACGGTGCGGCAGTGATGTTGGCTTTCAAAGCAGGCTGTGAGAGTGTGTAATTATCCTTATCGGCACCTGCCAACACAAGCGGATCAATGGCAACCGAAATGGAAGTTCCTGCCGCAGCTTTAGCAAAGCGACCCGTGGTGGGGAACACAATCGAAATTTCATCACCCGAAAATATGCCGCTAAGGATACCGCCGGAAACCACGGCAGCATCGGTTCCGTCATAGGTTTTATTTTCGGCAGTGAGACCGATCACTGTTAATTCTTTGGGGGCAATGGTCAAGGTTGCATGCAGTGTGAGCGTATTGTAGCCATCGGCTGTTATGGTAGCCGTTGCGTTGTATGTGCCTGCATCGGTTGCTGTTTCGTTTTGATACTGTACAACGGCACCGGACGGGAGTGTGCCGGAAACAGCAAGAGATTTTGCCCTACCGTCATAGGTATATTTTTTATCGGAAAAGCTCAAGCCGGAAAAAGATTTTTTAACGACATAGATGGTGCAATATGCCACGTAGGTATCTCCCTCCGTTGTCACCGCAATATCCGCTACGCCTTCTGCTATCGCAGTAACAACACCTGTATCTGAAACCGTTGCCACACTCGGATTGGAAGAAACCCACCGCACATTTTTATTGGTTGCATTGGAAGGAGAGACCGTGGCAATCAATGTCATTTTCTCGCCGATTTCCATTTCTGCGCTGCTTTTATTCAAGCTTACACCGGTGACATCCACGTAATTTACATATGCTATCATCGTTTTGCCCGTAGAGAACTCAGCGCATACCACAACAATTGTGTCGCCTTTTCCGTAGCTTACCATAGCATAGCTTTTGTCGGATGCAATTTTCTCTTCAATCATGCGCCAACCATCTTTATTAACAAGGTAAGCTTCATAATCTGTATGGAAATCTACATCCAGAGGGTACATATGTACATAAGATCCTTCTTCCGTTACCTCCATGTCGGTTTGTGAAACCCCTGTTATGCAGGTATAGGTGGGAATGATCGTGTTCGGATAATATTCCAAGGTCAGTTTTTTAACGGTAATGGCACAGGTAGCCTTTTTCCCGTTGGCGGTTGTTGCGGTAATCGTTGCCGTGCCGGCACCGACGGCTGTAACCAAACCTGAGGAAGAAACGGTTGCCACGCTTGCCTTGGATGTGCTCCACGTCACATTTTTATTGGTTGCATTGGAGGGAGACACCGTGGCTGTCATATGGAACTGATTGCCGACAATCATCGTTCGTTTGCTTGCATTCAGCGATATGCTTGTGGGCTGTATGGACGATGTAACTTCAAACATTACACCGGCAAGACCTTCCGTGGTATCGGCAACGACGGTAACCATTTGTCCGTTTTTAACAAAAAAGAAGAAATAGACACCCTCATTTTCCGTTGCATCATAAGCTTGCCAACCGCATTCCTGTTCCAGATAGTCACAGTACGAGATCACCGCTTCGCTGTTAAGATTATAGAAATATGTATAATGTATCGAGCCGTCATCCTCTTCGTTGTCTACCATGGTCAGCATTTCGTAGCCTGTTACGAACGTATAGGTGGGAATATCTGTATCCGAATAATAAGTCACTGTCTTTTTCTCTACGGTAATTGTGCAGGTTGCTTTTTTCCCGTTGGAGGTTTTCGCCGTAATGGTTGCCGTGCCTTTTGCAACTGCCTTAACAACACCTGTAGACGAAACGGTTGCCACACTTGTGTTGGAAGAACTCCATGTCACGCTTTTATTGGATGCATTGGAGGGATTCACCGTAGCTGTCAACGTAAACTGCTGACCGACATTCAGCGTTTTTTTGGTCACATTCAGCGACACGCTTGTGGGTGCTACAGACGATGCAACCTCAAACATCACACCGGCAAGACCTTCCGTGGTATCGGCAACAACGGTAACCATTTGTCCGTTTTTAACAAAAAAGAAGAAATAGACACCACTTTTTTCCGTTGCATCATAAGCTTGCCAACCATAGTTCTCTTCCAACACTTCGCAATAATAAATCAAGTCGTCAGCATCAAGATAATAAAAATATACATATGATATTACGCCGGCTTCTTCTTCATCTGACACATACTTCACCGGCCAACCCGTTATGGAAGTGTAGGTAGGAATGTTTGTACCGGTATAATAAGAAACGGCATGCTCCGAAATCATTTTAGAAGAAATACGTTCGTCCTCTGCGCGCATTCCGCAAGCTTCGTATTGGTTCATGAATGTGTCGATTTCAAAAACCTCATCCGTTTCAAACGAACCCTGTTGATTATAATTCTGTTTGAAATCTTCGAGCGCGTCTCGATTTACCTCCGCTTTGCCTGCATCGTTGCTGTCAGATAGGGCATGCATTGACACAGCTTGGGAAGACGCGGAATCATCTTCTGCATTCACTTCACAGGCTTCATATTTTCTCATGACTGCCTCGGTATCAAAAACCGTCTCTGTTTCGCAGCCGTCCTGTACATCATAATTCTGTTTGAAAGCTTCAAGTGCACCGGTATTGCTTTGGCTCGTCTCTGCTTTAGCCGCACCGGCAAAAGATACCGTTACTGTTTGCAGTGTGGAGCACAGCATACAAATAACAAGCATCAGACAAAGTGATTTTTTCATTTTTCGTTCCTCCTCTTTTACCTGTTTGCGCATTTTATTCGCACATTTTACCATAGTACGTCTGCTTTTTCTTGCATGGCGCACCGCTGTCAAGAACAATCTCCCTTTGGAAATACAGGCTTTACCGACACGAAACGCATCGTTTTACCTATTGAAAAGCTATCATCGGAATCCTGCACTGCACATAGGGATAGTTTATCCGACCTCGATTACATTTTTTTCTCTCCTTCCCTATTCATTCATATACTCACAATATCATTCCATATTGTAGAAGCCATTGCTATTCCGGCAGACACATTTTGCATGGTGTGTATGCACCGGATTCATAATCTTCTTGCGCCAATCTTTGCGCCGTT
>JAFPCL010000160.1 GCA_017390225.1 Clostridia bacterium | reverse complement strand
TGTTCAGCCCGTTCCTTTCTTATATTCTGAATATAATCGGTCGTTGCTTTGATACGCAGCACCGGCAATCGCAGACTGCTTTTCTTTGCATTTGTCGATGGAAATATCAAAGTGCGGATTTGGCATTTTTGGTTGTTCCTCCTTCCGAACAATGAAAAATGACCGTACCTTTTTCAGCACGGTCAACGTGATGCGGATTGAAATTTATTTCAAACCATATGATTGCAGTCGGTGTCTGGAAGACGCAGACTGCAAGTTTACAAAGGGGTAGACGGCACCGCCGTCGCAGGGGAAGGTATGCTTCCCCTGTGATGATTTTGGCATTTTCTTGCAAAAATCATCGGGCTCCATGCAATGGACCTTCGGTAGAACGCAACTACCGGCTCGACCGGTATATAGTTGCGCCCTTACTTTCGTCATGGGTTTTCCTACGTTTCCGCGTCGGTTTCTTCCTCGAGTTTCGTTTCTATCGTTTTCTTCCGATCCTCGATAATCAACCGCAAGTTTTTTCGTACAACCGGCTGCCTGAAAATGAAAGTCAGAAAATCCATCACGTCATCATCGGTCAGAATGCTTGGCACTTCAAGGAACGATTCCAGCATCCCTCCACGGGTACAAAGTCGGCGGGTTCGTGCTTTTCGGGTCAGTTCCTTTGCTTCTGCCTGCTACTGTTTTTCACGGGTCAAGCGGATTTCGGCGGCACGGTGTTCTTTGTTCAGTCGTTCAATACGGGGGTTTTTCATGTTTTTTTCCTTTCTAAAGCCAATACGCCTGTCATGTGTGACGCTTGATTCCGGTGAGTCAGCGGCAGAGGACAAGCGTACATGATTATCTCTTAAACATATATTCAGCTAACATGCTCAATAACAGGAGGTTATACCCGGAAACAAACCCCGGAAACGGACCTAAAAAAACCGTTTACATACCTTTGCTGGGCTTATTTCATGATAAAAGTTTTTCTTAACATTTTCCGTTGCTTTCGTTTCCAGACTATCTTATATATCATAAAAAACCTTATAAATCAGTATTCTTATAAAAAAATCCATAGAAACGGACTCGGAAACGCGTTGGAAATAAGATGGAAACGAGAGACATACATTCAAAATGGAATCTCCAGCTGCTCCCCCTCTGTTCTCTCTTGTGCACCGAAAACATCCTCAATTTCATCGTCCGTTTCCGTATGCGCGTTTCCGCAAACACGTTCCCACCCGCGTTGTTTTCCATAAATATCAAACATACGTGGATTGGGAAACTGCTTCCATCCGTCAATACAGTTGTTCATGATCTCGTTGATCTCGCGAATTTCCCATTGCTTTGGCTCTTCAAATGCATGATGTAGGGCTTCTGTATAGATTTGTTTGGAACAAACCTGTGAGCCTGGGTAAGTATCAAGATATGTCTGGATCATACCTGCCTTGGTGTCTTCCGGCATAAACAGTTTCTGCATCTCAAGCAGTTCCTGATTCATATCATCAGACAATGTCAAGCTGAAGTCTCCGCTTTGATAAATTTCCATAGCCTCTGCCCATACCTGTTGAATATATGCTCTGGATGCTGCCTCGTCATCCAAAATGTGCATTTCTGCCCTCTGTGCATTCACGGGGATTGGCAGAAACCTTCGGTTGCCGCTTCTGTCCAACGGAAGAAAGTCCATCGTATTTGTACTGCCGCCGAATACGCATTGCCGCAGACGGTCCGCAGGGTGTGTTTCATAGGGCACTTTATAGGTTTCTTTTGTACGGCTCATAAATGACTTGATTTCCTCAATACTCTTTGCATTGGCAGCCGCAAGCATCTCTGACATTTCAATGATCCAATGCCCCTGCATTTTTCGA
>JAFPCL010000159.1 GCA_017390225.1 Clostridia bacterium | reverse complement strand
GCCGGCATCCAATGCATTTTCCGTGAGTTCCTTGACCACGGAAGCAGGGCGCTCGACGACTTCGCCGGCGGCAATTTTATTGGCTAAAGCCTTGTCCATGACTTGGATAATGCCCATGGGAACCTCCTTTTTTTAATGTAGAATGCAAAATGCGGAATGCAGAATGCAAAATGCGGAATGCGGAATGCAGAATGCGATGGCGAAATAACATCACGTAGGGCGTGCCGACTCGGCATGCCATGTGTTAAATTTGGAATATTCTATTCGTTTTTGGCTTTTTGCTGCAACTGATACAGTACATTCATGGCTTCAATTGGCGACAGGGTGGTGACGTCTAATTTTTTGAGCTCGTCTAATACCTCACTGCCGGCGAAGGAGAAGAGACTCATTTGGGGTTCTTCTTGGGGGGCAGATTTTGGAGCTGTCTTAGCTTTTACGCTGACCGTGCCACCGTTTTCGATTTCCGAGAGAATTTCTTTGGCACGGCGAATGACGGAATCGGTGACGCCGGAGAGCTTGGCAACTTCGATGCCGTAGCTTCTGTCGGTGCCGCCGGGGATGATTTTTCTAAGGAAAGTGATATCGTCGCCACGGGTTTTGACGGCGATAGAGAAGTTGTGAACACCGGGGAGCTTGTCTTCCAAGGCGGTCAGCTCGTGGTAGTGGGTGGCAAACAGGGTTTTTGCTTTGATTTTCTGGGAGCAATGTTCCACCACAGACCAAGCAATAGCAAGACCATCAAAGGTACTGGTGCCTCTACCGATTTCATCCAAAATAACAAGGCTACTGCCGGTGGCGTTATTTAAAATACGGGCAACCTCGGTCATTTCCACCGCGAAGGTACTTTTGCCGCCAACTAGGTCGTCGGATGCACCCACACGAGTAAAAATACGGTCGACAATGCCGAAGGTGGCACTTTTTGCCGGAATAAAGCTACCCATTTGCGCCATAATGGTAAGTAGCGCAATTTGGCGCATATAAGTGGACTTACCGGCCATATTTGGTCCTGTAATCACTGCCATGCGTTTCTCGTCCGTATCTAAAAGTGCATTGTTGGCAACAAAAAGTTAACCTTCCAAAAATTTTTCCACGACGGGGTGACGCCCATCTTGAATAGAAATTACGGTGGAATTGTCGACGGTGGGACAGACATAGTTGTTCTTAAGAGCAACTATTGCGAGGCTTGCTAAGGCATCCAATGCATCGATGGCAAGAGCGGTTTTTTGAATATCGACCAGCTTTTCCATTAAGTCATCGACCAGAGCCATGAACAGCTTGTATTCATACATGGCAAGCTTTTCCGTGGCAGTATATACTTCATCTTCTACTTTTTTAAGTTCCTCGGTAATGAATCGTTCACAGCCGGTGAGGGTTTGTTTGCGGATATAATCGGCAGGAACTTTATCCAGGTAAGATTTGGTGACCTCGATGAAGTAACCGAAAACCTTGTTATAAGTGACTCGGAGATTTTTGATGCCGGTACGAGCTCGTTCTCTGCCTTCGATTTGTGCCAAAAGGTCGCCGGAATTTTTTTGGATATAGCGGAAGCGATCCACCTGTTCATCGAAACCGTCACGAATGATGCCACCTTCTTTAATGGACATGGGCACTTCGTCAGCAATGGTAGCGGCAATACGGTCATGAAGTGTTATAAGATCGTCCATTTGTTCGTTCAGTTCCGACAGATAGGACGACGAGGTGTCGGAAATGGACGATTTCAGAGCGGGGATTACGGCAAAAGAAGCTTTCAAGGAGTTGAAATCTCTTGCATTGCCGCTTCCCAGAACAAATTTGGTCATAATTCGCTCAATATCACGAATTTGGGCCAAATTTTCACGAATCTCATCCAGTTTCATGGGACTTTCAATCAAGGCGGCAATAGCACTTTGGCGACGCGTAATAGCAACGGGATTGAGAAGCGGACGGGTAAGCCATTTTTTTAGGGCACGACCGCCACCATTGGTTTTTGTGCGATCTAAAACCCACAGAAGAGAGCCGTGCTTTTTCTTTTCGGTAATGTTTTCTAAAAGCTCTAAATTGCGGATTGCTGTTTCGTCCAACTCTAAAAACTGTGCTGCCTGATACAATGTCCCGTCTGCAATATGATATAGAGGGCTTTTTTGCGTGTCAATCAGGTACTGCATCAGAGCACCGATGGCTGTGGTGGTCATATAGTTTTTATCAAGCTTATCGGAGGCTTCCAAAAAGTGTGTGAAAAGAAGAACCTGTGTGCGGCGTCGCTCCACTTCATAGGGCTCAAGCATTGTAATGGAAGCGGAAAGGCTGTTTTTGATAAAGGCAACAATTGTCGGAATGTTGGCGGCTTCAGGAGAAAGAAGAATCTCGATAGGTGCCAAACGCTTCAGTTCACCCGCAAGAGCGGAAAAGCACGGATCGTCAGAAAAAACAGTGGCAATCAGCTCGCCGGTGGATACATCGGCAGAGGCAATGCCGACTTCGTACCCTAAAACGTAGACCATACTGGTGTAGTTGGAAATACGGCGGGAGAGTACGGCATCATCCATAGTGGTACCGGGGGTGACAATGCGCACAACATCACGTCGCACCATGCCCTTAGCGTCCTTGGGATCTTCCACTTGTTCACAAATGGCAACCTTATAGCCACGGCTCGTTAAACGTGAAATATAGGTGTCTGCCGCATGGAAAGGAACGCCGCACATAGGGGCACGCTCGGGAAGACCGCAGGATCTGCCGGTGAGCGTAAGTTCTAATTCACGGGATACCAAACGTGCATCATCAAAAAACATTTCATAAAAATCACCTAAGCGATAAAAAACAATACAATCGGGATGCTGCTCTTTCACGGAAAGATAATGCCGCATCATGGGGGTGAGTTCATCTTTGGACGCCACGGTTCATCACTCCTTGATAAAAAAATAAAAAAACTCCTTACCTTAATAAAAGTAAGGAGTGCTTGTTTGAATATAGTCAGTTGGATAATACAACATAGTTTGCATCGTATTCGCCGTCAATGGTTCTGAGGGTTCGATAACCGGCCTCGTTGATATTGCGAATGGTGCCTGCCCAAGTGCCATCCTCGGTAGAAGCAAGCTTTGTGTTCCGACACGTACCGACACAAAACTCACCTAAAGATATTTTTTGAATTTCAAGAGAAGGCGAACAGTATGTTCTCTTATTCATTTCTATCTCACTCCTTTGGACAGAATAATCACAATACATATCATTTAATAGTATAACGAATTCCAAACAAAAAGTAAATACGGTATCTTGTTGTTTTGTTACACTTTTCCGCTCTTTTGTGACTTATAGTTTTTCGTTGTCAATGACTTTTTGGGGATGCGTGTAAAAGAGTGTCTGCACAGATTGTGTTCCGTAGCGTGTAGCAATATATTCGCTTGCATCGGAAAGACGTGGAGAACGATCAAAGGGATCATGACAATCGGAGGCAACAAAGGAAACATTACCTGCATCCAAAAGTGTACGAGCGATTCTTTGTGCCCCGTCCCCAAAGTGACCAAGAAGACTGCCGGCGGTGATTTGCAAGCGAACACCAAGCTTTAATAGATAACGAAGATCAGGTGCAAATATATCACGCCAATAAGGATACCGCTCAGGGTGGGCGATGATAGGCACATAACCATCCTCGCACAGTTGCTCAAAAACAGGGAGAATGTCCTTCGGCGGACGACGAAACGAAAATTCTGTCAGCACATATCGTGAGCCGCATAGTGTGGGAATCTCACCTCGATAAAACTTCTCAAGAAAGGAAGATGTAAAATAAGCTTCCGAGCCGATATATAGGGGAATATCAGGACGCATATTTTCAGTTTCCTTCATGAAATTATCGACAAGGCGAGAAATTACCTGTGTGGTATTGAGGTAATCCTCGAAATGTGTATGTGGCGTGAGGATTATCCCCGTGACTCCGTCACTTGCGGCGTGATGGAGCATATCCAGTGCATCTTCCGTTGTGTTGGCACCATCATCTGTGTAAGGTAAAATGTGTGTGTGAATATCAATCATTGTATTTACTGTAGTATTTGGAATAGTATTTACGTTTTCTGTAGCTTCCGTAGTAGTTGGAGCCGTAGCGGTAGTAGCCAAGACCGGAGGTACTGTAGCCGACACTGTTGAGAATGACGCCGTCGATCTTTGTGCCGGCATCCAGGTATTCGTCGATGGTGCGGCGGATGATTTCGCGAGGCAAATAGTCGTGCTTGACGATAAGCAGTGTGAGATCACACAGTCGGCTTAAAAGAACAGCGTCGGTAAGGAAGGAAGAAGGCGGACTGTCAATAATGATATAATCGTACATTTGATCCAACTCTTCCAGCATCTGTGTCATGGCGTCTGATGCCAAAAGTTCAGAAGGGCTTTGGCTGGTTCTTCCGCAGAGAATCACGTCCAGCTTGTGAATCTCATCATGGATGATGGATTCCTGCAAAGTAGATGTTCCTTCCAAAATGGCACGAAGACCGAGTTCGCGATGCGGACGAAGACCGAGTTTTGTGTTAACCGAGGGCTTTCGAAGGTCAGCATCAATCAAAATGACTTTTTTTCCTGCTTGAACAAGAGACATGGCGATGTTGACGCTGACGGTAGTTTTACCTTCTTTTTCCACAGCGGAAGAAACGACGATGCGCTTTTTCCCGGTACGTGCATGGTTGGTTTCGATACGGGCGCGAATATTTTTATAGGCTTCGATGAAGGCAAATTCGGCGGAAGGGGAATCGATCAAAGGAATAATCTCCTTACCGTTAATCTGCATACGTTTTTTATACACGGGAACAACACCGAAGGTACGCATGTGAAGCTTTTCGGCAATGTCGTCACTTGTTTTGATTGTGTCTCGCAATAGTTCGATAGCAATCAGAATCACGGCACAAAGAAGTGCGCCAACCCCAAAGCCTGTTAAGCCCTTTTTCGTTGCATTTTGCCTGATACTGCTCATGGAAGCATGGGTGGCAGGGTCTAAAGAAAAAATATAGCCAACGCCTAATTTTTCATCGATGACCTTCTGGGAAAGCTTCACAAAGGAATTGGCAATCTGCACCGATAGGTTAGCATTGGGCGTGACAACGGAAACGCGCATGATTTCAGTGCCGCTGAGGGAGGAAATACTGATATAGTTTTTTAAGGTGGAAGCGGAAATATCGAGCTGCAGGTCTTTAGCGATTTCTTCCATCAGAACCGTGCTTTTCAAGACAATCTGATAGGAATTAGTTAGATTACGGGCGGCATACAGATTGGAATAGGATTGCTGAGGGGAATTGGAGGTGGAAACAATCATGGTAGCTTGCGCTTTGTAGGTAGGGGCATAGCTGATTCTTCCGTAGAAGAAAGAGATGATGCCGACGCACAGGCCGACAACAAGAATCACAATCCACCATTTGAAGACAATACGCAGAAGATCCTTCGGATTAAACATGAAGACGGTGCTTTTTTCTTCAAAGGCTTCGTCGTTTCTTCTGGAAGACGTATATTCGGACATGGAGTTTTATCACCTTTCTGCTCACAGGATAAAAGTTCAAATGCGTGTGAGCCTGTGCATCTGAAATAAAATTAAGATCAATAGCCCGGGTACATAATATTGTAGACACGTTTTAGCATCTTTTGTGCTTCTTCATCGCTTGTCAGCGTGCACAGTTGCTGAAGAAGACTTGCGGCTTTGGCGTAGTCACGGTCTCCGGCATATTCATCGGCTTCTACTTTGACAGCCTCAATGGCGGTAGCAAGATCCTTTTCGGCAAGGTAGTATAGATACAGCTCCTTGTCGACATGATCGCAAATCGTGGAAAGGGTTTCGATGGCTCCGATATAGTTCTGCATCTGCATTTGCTCATCGGATTTCTCATATTCGGCAATGATGTCTCGGTAGGCATCCAATGCCGTGAGCATGGCGGATTTGGATGCTTCGTCTCCAGTAATGTCGCAAAGCATTTCAATCACAGAGCGTGCATGGACGTACCTTATATTAAGATTGGCATATCGCGTGACACTTTTAGAGGCGGCAACCATAAGATAATCCTTGACATAGTCACCCATATCACCGATGTTGCCGTATTGAGCATAAAATCCATCGGGGGAAAAACCATTGTTAGCACAGTAAATATCCATATAGCGCAGATGCTCGGCAAGAAAACTATCAAATCTGGCATTGATAAGATTACGATCTTTCTCTGACGGATGGTTAGCAAGAGACTTGTCCCAAAACTCTTTTGCTTCGGCGTAGGAACCATCTTCTAAAAATGCAACAAACTTATCGTCATTGACACCAAAAGGAAGACCGGGGTCTACATAGGTTTTCACAACAACATAAAGAAGGCTGACACAAATCGCCAGTAGGGCAACAAATAAAAATATTTTTTGGCGTTTGGCAATTTTCATGGGGATACCACTTCTCCTTCCGGAATCAGTATAATACAAAAGGCCCTAAAAGTCAACCTTTTTCAATCAATACACGAATTGACCGTCGACCATGGTGCGGACGATGTTGAACTCGGAATCCACAACAAAAAGGTCGGCATCTTTATCGTTGGCAATGACGCCTTTGCGGGAAAGCCCCATCAGACGTGCCGGTGTGAGACTTGCCATTTTGTGGGCTTCTTCGAAGGGAATACCCATATAAGATGCAGAACGTACACAATCCCACAGGGTGGAGGTGGAGCCGGCAAGGTTACCATCTTTTGTGCGGGCAACACCGTTGTTGACGGTGATGTTGAGTCCTCCAAATTCATAGTCGCCGTCGGCAACGCCGGTAGCGGAGATGCTGTCGGAAATCAGCACCATGCGGGAAGAACCGAAGGATCGGTATGCCATAAGTACCGTGGCGGGATGCACGTGCTTTCCATCAGCAATCAGCTGGACGTAGGCATCCTGGGTAAGTGCTGCACCGATGGGGCCGGGAGAGCGATGGAAGAGGGGCGGCATGGCATTGAACATATGGGTGAGACATTTAGCGCCGGAGCTAAATGCACGCACTGCCATGTCGTAGGAACAGTCGGTATGGCCAAGAGAAATGACAAGCTTATCCGCATACTTTTTGATGAAATCATAAGCACCGACGGATTCAGGTGCAATGGTAATCATGCGCACCTGAGGGCAATCCTCAAAATCATCCTCTACGGCACTACGGATGAATTCGGGGTTCTGGGCACCACATCTGAGCTTGCTGAGGTACGGTCCTTCCAGATGGAAACCTAAAATTTTAGCACCGTCGGTCTCGGTGGAGGAGGACACCACTTTTTTTAGAAGCGCAACATCCTGGGTGAGAGTGGTGGGCAAAAAGCAGGTGACACCATTTTTTGCCATATGGCGGCTGAGCTCGTTCAGGTCGCCGTTCATGACATCAATGCCGAAAGCACCGTGGGTATGGACATCAATAAGACCGGGCAGAATGGTATAGCCTGTCAGATCGACGATATCATCGCCGCAATCATCACATTCGCCGGGCAGATATACATCCTGAATGTTGCCGCCGACGATGGACAGGTCTTTGTATGAAAATTTGAAATTACCGTCTAAAATTTTTGCACCTTTGAGTAACATGACTATTCTCCTTCCGTCACTTGAAAAGATAGTTATTCTTATTTATTATAAATCTTAGAGCGTTCGTTGTCAAGTCCTTTATGTTTTTTTATACAAATATTTTATTTGTATTGACGTAAAAAAAAGGTTGTGCTATAATAAAATAAGTATAAAATCAGGAGGATTCTATGGGCGTTTCCATAATTCATACCGCAGATGTACATCTGTCGGCACAACCGGATGGAAGGGTATCTCGGGATGTGTATGATGCTTTTGCGGACATTGTTGAAAAAGCCCGTGCGGAAGAAACGGACTTTCTTATCATTGCCGGCGATTTGTTTGACAGCCCCGTGACGCATGGTTTTGCCATTGATTTCGTGCGCCGTGCCTTTTTAAGGCTTGTAAGCACCCGTGTGATCTATATTGGTGGCAATCATGATAACTACGGCGCAGATTGCCCACTTACGGGCATGGAACGAGTGTTCGTTTTGGGAAAAGAGCCTCTTGTTTTTGAAGAGGAGGGCGTGCGCTTTTGGGCGCAGGTGCCGGAATATAACGTGAAAACAAGTCCGTATATCGAAATTGGGCTGTGGCATGGGGATTTAGGCTACGGACAGTACAATCCCGTAAAAGAAGAAATAATTAAAACATCAGGTCTTGATTATCTTGCTATGGGGCATATTCACAAAGGGGAACTTCCGCATTTGATTGGACAAACCTATGCGGCATACTGCGGTTGTCCTCAAGGGCGCGGCTTTGATGAAACGGGGGATAAAGGCGTTTTGTGCGGCACGATAGACAAGAATAATGTGCGTTTATCCTTTTCTTCTGTTTCCGTGCGTGAATATCGGGAGATTATGGTCGATGTGACCGAGCTTTCAGGCAATGACGTTCTCTCTGCGGTCATAGAGAGGACAGATGATAAAAACTGCTATAAAATCCGCTTGATCGGTACGCCGACCGAGCTGTGGGATCCGGCGGCATTTATGCCTTTTTTGCAGGGAAAAGACGTGCGCTTTGTGAATGAAACTCAATTGCCTTCCGATGTATGGGCGCGGGAGAACGAAATGTCCCTCACCGGATTTTTCCTGCGGGGCATGCGCGAGCGGATGGATGCGGCATCCGACACACAAAAGCCGCTCATTGAAAAAGCCCTTCTTTTGGGGCTTAAAGCACAAGATGAAGATGTGTGCTTTCAGCCGAAGGAGGATGAAGATGCAGATTGACCGTGTGTATATAATTGCCTTTGGCGGCGTTCGTAAGCGAGAGCTTCTGTTTTCCTCCGGTTTTGAGATTGTCTGTCGGGAAAACGAGTGGGGAAAAACCACGCTGATGCTTTTTATCCGCATGATGCTCTTCGGCAAGACGGATCGGGCAGTGCGAGAGAAAATTCGCCCCCAAAGCGGCGAAAATCCCGCAGGTGAGATGGATATCACCGTGGACGGTGTACGTTACCGTATTGCGAAAACTTTTATGAAAACCGAAAAAACCGACAAAGTGTCGGTGATGTGTCTTGATACGGGAAAAGAAATTCCTCTTTCTTCCGGAGAAGAGGTCGGCACACGCCTTTTGGGATTGGATGCGGAAAGCTTTATGCGCTGTATGTTCATCCCGGAGGAGGACGGCACTGAAAACACGGGGTCCGGTGCAAGCCTTCATGCACGGCTTCGAAATCTGGCACAAAGCGGCAGTGAAACCGTGAATTACGATAAAATCATGGCACGCCTTGACAAAGCCATTCGGGATGCAGACAGAAACATAAGGGAATTGTCCCGCTGTGTGACGGCGCTGTCTTTAAAGCTGACGGTAGTGGAAGCAGAAGCAGAAAAAAAGCAAGCGGCAATGAAGACAAAGCAGGCACTTCAGGCAGAAGTTTTGCGTTTGGAAGAGGCATGTCGTTTGGGGCTTGCTGCCACGGAAGCCAAAGAGGCAAGGCAGCTTTTGGAGCGTGCCGATCGGCAAGAAAAAAAACGACAGCAATTGCTTTGTGTGAAGGAATCTCTTTTGTCGGATATTCCCTTGGAGGAAATGGAAAGCTTTGTCTTAACTTGCCGAAATCTGTATCATACATATACTTCCCTCAATGTGCCCGAGGCACACACCGAGGAAGAGGAAGCTGAATTTGAAGAAAGAAGGCAAAGGCTTTCGGAATATAAAGAAAAGCCTTTGCCGCCAAAGCCAAAGCTATCTCTTTGGTTTTGGGTGGTACTGTTTTTCATGGCTATCAGCATCAGCTTTGCGACAAAAATGTTTTTTGTGTGGGGTTTAGTGCTTCTGTTGGCTGTTACTTCCTTTTTTATATATACAAGTTATAAAAAAACGGGCAAAAAGTTTGCTTCTCAAATAGCAAAGCGAGAAATGGAAATCGCCGATGCGACAAGAACTTTTGCCATGTTTTTAAAAGCACACGAGGTTTCCTCTGTGGAGGAATGGCATGCGGCTCGGCTTTTGCACACCAAGCTTTCCGAAGAAAAGGAGAACGCAAAAGTTATGTTTCTTGCACAAATAGCAAGGTTTCAGTCGGTTGTATCGATGGAGGAAGCCGAAGCACTTCTCCTGTGGCTGGAAGAACAGATGACAGACCTTCAGAGGCTTTCTTTGGAAATGTCGGAGGAAGCCGCACTGACGCCCGAAAAACGTGCGGCATTGGAGCATGCAGCGCAAAAAAGCAATGCACCTGCCGATTGGGAAGCGGTACATCGCACCCAAGAGCTTCTCAAGGAAGCGCAAGAAGCTCTTCTTCGTGCCGATGCACAAGCCCGTGCCTTTGTGGAAGATCCCACGGTACTCGAAAAAGAAAAGCAACGGTTTATGCAAAAGATATCCGATTATGAGGAGTACAAGGCGGCACTTTTTGCGGCAAAAGAAGTCTATACAGAGGCAATGGAGCGCATGATGAAGAATCTGCGCCCGGATGTGAACCGACGGGCAAGCGCCTATATGCAAAGGATGACAAACGGCATCTATGATGAAATCCAAGTGGACAAGGCGATCATCACAGCCCACACCAAGGGGCGGAGTTTTGAAGAAGATACAGTCAGTCGCGGTACGCGCGGCCAGCTCTACCTTGCCATGCGGCTTTCGTATGGCGTTCTGCTGGGAAGGAAAGAGCCGGTGTTTTTGTTTTTAGATGATGCCCTGCGGGATTTTGATGAACAGCGCGCCATGGCGGCGATTCGCTTGCTTTCCGAGGAAGCAGGCAAGCATTTTTCCCAAATAGTGCTTTTTACCTGTCAACACAGATTTGAAGAGTATATACAATAAAGAAGATGAAATGTATATGATGGTTATTTTGGTACTTCGGGATGTGCATAAGCGCAACCGTTGATATAAAAAATGAAGGGATGAGCATGTATGAGAAAAAAATTGTTTTTGGGGATTGTATTCCTGGCTTTGGTTTTCGTTTGCATGACAGCACCGATTTTTGCATCATGGATTAGTTTTGACGTGACAGGGATAGAGTACACGAAACACAACGATCCGGCAGGGGAAGTTTTAACTGCTTCCCATGTGGCGTTGGACAAAATTGTCGTTGGTGATACGGTCTATCTCACCGGCACGCGTAATGGAAGTAATATCAACAATTCCACAGTTTTAAACATTGATAAATCCGGCGCATCGGATGTCTGGCAGGATGCCGGATCTTCGAATGTGTACTCCCGTGAAGGCATTGTCACCAATGCATCACTGTATTGGTATATGTCCGATGGCGGCGCTTTTGTGCCGAAAGAGCCGGGGCTGTATCGCATTTATGCCATCAACAGCGCTATTGGTGTCAGCCCTATTCGATATTTTTATGTCAGACCGAGCGAACCTTCGCAGATTGGGGCGGCTGTCAATGTGAAATTCAATGGCACGGATGCCGCTTACGGCAGTTCTTTCCGTGTGGAACGATATAGTAAACCTAAAGTGAGCTGGGAGCTTCCGAAGACAGCACTTACGGCATATGTCAGTGTGCGTTATTACGACAACGATGCCGGTGCATGGTATGACTTGAGTGGTTTTAGCGGTATCGAGGTTCTTGCTTCTTCCAATCAGATTTTGCTGGATATGCAGGCGATTACGGCAACTCGCGGTATGGGTTATTATATGGTTTGCATCATCACCGGTAACGGGCGCGGTGTTGTCGGTGCCAATCCGATGATTTTGCTTGTAGATACCGTTTGGACGGCAAAATACGGCACGGCAAGCGGCGGCAGTATGGAGATTTTCGTGAACGAACCTTCGGACAGTGGCATTGTATCGCGCAAAATAAAAGACGGCGAAAAATTTGTGGTCAACCGTCCGCTGTCTGTTACTGCTTACCCACACAGCGGTTATTATACCACAAAGATTGAAGCGGAAAAAAGAACGTATTCCGACAGCACGACCTACACATCCACCGTTGATGTGCTGGCAGAAAACAAAAATTCTGTCACGGGGATTGATTTCCATAAAGGATACGGCGGCTATGCAAAAAGCACCGTTGATGAGGTTGTCATTAAGCCTTATTTTGCAAAAAAATCCTACAATATTGTTTTCTATGACAATGACAAGAAAACGATTTTAGCACAAAAGACCGTGACTTACGGCGACAAATATCCGTCTGTCAACGAGCCGATTCGAGATGGATTTAAATTCAGCGGATGGAGTCGTCTGTCCGGCACGGGCGCACCCGAAATCTATTCTACTGCATCGGTGGTAGCTGACCTGGGGAACAACGGCACCACAATCAGCTACTACGCCACCTATGTGGAGGGTGACACCTTGAGTGGTATTTCCGCAAAATTATCCCGTGCATCTTTAGATATCGACGAAACGACACAGCTGGTTGTCACGGGCACCTTTGTGAACAAGCAAACCGGCGAGACTTATGCAAAAACCGTGATTCCTACCTCTGTAACAGCAAGCAAAAAAGGTGTTGCATCCATTGGCTCTCTTTCTTCCTCTACACAGATTACGGCAACGGCGATCGGTACCGTAACATTACAGATATCCGTCAAGAGCGGCAATGCTACATTTACGACGGAGGTTGCATTAACGGTTATTGACGGGATGAATCTGGGAAATATTCTCAGCATAACCATTGATAATAAAGGCACACCGAACGTCAAAGAAGCGGCTCTTATAAAAGCCAATCAGATGATGTCTTCTATTGAAGATTTGCATTTCAAGGGTGGATTTCTGAATCACGGTTATCTCACCTCCGGCGGCGACTATACGCCGAACATGAAGACCCAACCGGGTACTTACAGTGACACACTTGTGTTCTATGCCAGAAATGCAGATAACGAAACAATATCCGGCGGTAGTATTACCGTTTCCTATATCGTCAGAGAAGGTTTCAACTTCACGGCAGAGCCTACCCGGATTACCAAAGGCGCACCTTCTGTTTTGACGGCATATTATACGTTGGACAACGGATACAAAGAAGAAGTGGCGGCAACGTACAGTGTGTCTAAAGATGGCATTGTGGCTTTAAACGAAAACAAGGCTATCGGTATCGAGTACGGCGACGTGACGATTATGGCAAATTATAAAACGTTTTCTGCAACAGCCGACCTACATGTTGTGCTTCCCGAAGTCATCTATTTGCCCGACGGTAAAACGGCACTGTATACCGAAGGCGCCGGCATGACCGTTGTTTTAGAAGAATATGCAAATTATTTTGATTACTATAATGTAGACGATGAAAAAATCGTCGGCGACACAACACCCGGCGGCGAGATTGTGGTTGCTCGTGTGTATCTGCACGATCGCCTGTCCTTCAACACCGTTGGTGTATCTTTGTCTTTTGATCCCGAACAACTTGTTCCCATGAATCCGAGCATGACCAACGGCACAATCAAAGCAAAATACGGAGAATCGGGCTATAAGGCACAGGATTCCGTCACGGCAACCCGTGCACAGGATTCCGTCTATGTGGCAACGAATATGACCGATGCCGGGGGGAATCATCTGATTTACGGCTGTATCGGCTCGGCAAGCGGCTCTTCCGGTTTATCGGTAGGAGAAAGTGTGCAGGTTATGTCGATTTTGTTTGCTAAGGTTTCCGCTATATCCGAGATGGACAGCACCGTTGTGGATTTCTATGATGGTGCAGATAAAACTCTTTCGAAAACCTACAAGACCAACTGGATTGATAAAGGGAAAGCCATCAACCATATCACGGGTGTTGCCACAAGCGATGAAGTGACGATTCCCAATGCCTTTGCTATGGATTATCCTGCCCCTGCACCGCTCGTTACATTGGAAGGAATTCAAGTGCGTGCAGATCAAACAGACTTATTTGTGGGCGAGACGGTAGAAATCACGGCTGAGCTTTTATATTCCGACGGGACAACGGTGCCTGCGGAAGTGCTTTTGGGCACAGATATCGGCTCAATCGACGGTAAAACCTACACGGCAACCACCGAAGGAGTAGCAACCATTACCGCCATCTATCAGGGTATGACAGCTACGCTCACCATCCGCGTGACGGCAGTCAAAGCGGTTTCCATCGAGGCTTCCTCGGATGTGACAACCCTTGAAATCGGAGAATCAGCGACCTTTACGGCTGTTGTTACCTACAACAACGGCACGAAAAAGACCGTGAGCGAAGGGCTTCTTCTCACCGCAACACCGGCGGAATCTGTTGCAATTTCCGGCAATATCGTGACGGCAAAGTCTTCCGGAGATATCACCGTGACCTGCGCCTTTGAAGGGGTGACCGCAAATGTTACGATTACTGTCAATGAGCCGGAAGTTACCGTAATCCGCGGTGATGTGAATTGTGACGGCGAAGTTCGCATGAACGACCTGGTGCTTCTTTTGGCTTATCTGTCCTCCGGGGCAGAACTGTCCGAGCAAGGCATGAAAAACGCCGATGTCACCGAAGATGGCAGGGTTTTGATGAATGACCTTGTGGTGCTTTTGACCTATCTCAGTACGGGGTCTTGGAAATAAAATACGGGATAAAGATAACTTAAAAAACAATTTGTTGGAATCAGAGAAATGAAAAAAAGTACATAAGTATTTACAACCAAACACAAAGGCGTGCAATGATATGCCTTTGTGTTTGGTTGTGTGCAGTTTCAGAATACCAAATAAAAAGGAATCTGCATTTTATTTCTGCCATGATTTTATGTCCTCTCATGGAGAAAAGGAGAAAATATGCGCGTATTATTACAAAGAGTACAAAATGCTTCCGTTTCTGTTGACGGAAAAACGGTTGGTGCTATCGAGCAAGGCTATCTGGCTTTTGTCGGTATCGGCGGCGAAGATACGGAAGAAACCGTGAAAAAAATGCTGGATAAAATCTATAAACTTCGCATATTTGCGGACGAAAACGGAAAAACCAATCTGGCGGCAAAGGACGTCGGGGCAGAGCTTCTTGCCGTGTCGCAGTTTACCCTGTATGCCGACTGCTCCCATGGCAACCGCCCGAGCTTTATGGGGGCAGCACCGCCTGCGGAAGCTTCACGCCTGTTTGATTATTTTGCGGATCAGGCAACCGCTCTTTTTTCCAAGGTCGAGCGCGGCATTTTCGGGGCGGATATGCAGGTGTCGCTGACCAATGACGGACCTTTTACCATTTGGCTGGAGATGTGAAAAATGACATATGAAGACGTAATGAAAAATGAAGATGTACGCGCTTATATAAAAAAGGCAGACGAAACATTAAAAGAAATCGGCTACACAGAGCACAGCTTTGCGCACGTGGGTGTGGTGGCAAGCCGTGCCGCCATGATTCTGTCTACCCTCGGATTTTCGGAGCATGTGATTGAATTGGCAAAGATTGCGGCAGGACTTCACGATATAGGAAATCTCATCAACCGCACCGAGCACGCCCAAAGCGGCGCTTTGATGGCTTTGAATATATTAAGTCATATGAATCTTCCTGCCGCCGACATCGGAGAAGTGATTGCCGCCATCGGCAATCATGATGAAGGCACAGGCGCCCCCGTGTCCGATATCGCCGCCGCACTTGTGTTGGCAGATAAATCCGATGTTCGACGATCTCGTGTGCGCAACAGCGATATTATGAGCTTCGATCAGCACGATAGAGTCAACTACTCCGTCACAAAAACAGATCTTTCGATTAACAGGGCACACACAAAAATTGATCTGTTTGTAGAGGTTGACGAAGAATTTTGCACTCCGGTGGACTATTTTGAGATTTTCATGGGGCGTATGATTATGTGCCGCAAAGCCGCACTAAAGCTGGGGCTTCAGTTTGGACTTGTGATGAACGGCACAAGAATGATGTGAAAAAGCGGAATGTGAAGTTTCGGTAGCATTGATTTTATGAAAATTGCGCATAGAATATCGAAAATTTAATACAGGGCGTGCCAAGTCGGCACGCCCTGCAAATTTTGTTTTTTAAATAAACATCTTCTTTAATTGTTTTCTTGCGAAAAGCACGGATTATCCGGGCTCGATTCCATAAATTATCGTAAATAAAATCGCTAATGATTTGCTTCATGCTTCATTGACGAGCTTGCCGGTCATATGCTCAATATCCAAAACAAACACTAAAGTATTGGCGGAAAAAGCTTTAATCTCATTTTGAATGTATGTGTCATTTTCGGTAAATTTATGGCATAAAGCGATGATTTTTTCTTCAGGTACATTCGGTAAAATAGTGATTTTTCCGAAAAGAATCACACTTTTAATATTTAAAGACCAGTGCCCGTCCTTGTGATAACCACTGTCGTATACACAGAAAGAGGCTTTTGGATGCTTTTTTATAGCATCAATTTTGTGTCCGAATTTGCCACTGTGGAAATATATCCGATGCTCTTTTTCATCGTAATAATGATTTATGGGAACCGTATAAGGATACGCATCGTCCCCCAAAAGAGCTAATACGCCACGCACTTCTTTTTTTAATAATTCTCGGCATTCATTGTTCGTCAGTTGTTGTTTTTTTCGTGTCAGTTCTCGGAACATATGATAACTTCTCCTTTGTAATTGATACGGTGATTTTAACATAAAACCAAAGAATTTGCAAGATATAAAAGGTTGACAAAGTGATTTTTGTCTTATATAATGAAAGCACTTTCATGTTGGGGAGATTATACATAATGTCTGTTGGTTTGTCCGATCATTTTACATATAGAAAATTACTAAAATTTACGTTTCCTGCCATCGTAATGATGGTATTCACATCAATTTATGGTGTGATTGATGGATTTTTTGTTACGAATTTTGCGGGAAAAACAGCACTCGCTGCAATTAATTTTGTTTATCCGGTGCTGAATATTCTGGCAACCTTTGGTTATATGTTTGGCGTTGGCGGCAGTGCTTTGGTTGCAAAAACTTTAGGTGAGAAAAAATCCGAGAAAGCCCAACGGTTGTTTTCTCTTTTTGTATATATTTCGTTTTTGTTAGGCGTTGTTTTTTCGGTTGTAGGTTTTTTTCTTTTAAAGCCTTTCATGCAAGCTTTGGGAGCAGATGGTGAAATGCTTTCACTTGCAATTCGTTATGGGAATATTCTTTTGGTTTCCATGCCTTTTTGGAATCTGCAATTTTTGTTTCAAATATTCTTTGTAACGGCGGAAAAGCCGAAATTGGGGCTATATACAACCCTTATTGCAGGCTTTGCCAATATCTTTTTGGATGCTTTGTTTGTCGGGCTTTTTTCATGGGGAATAAAAGGTGCGGCAATTGCAACCGCCATCAGTCAGATATTAGGTGGCGGTATTCCGCTTTTCTATTTCTCTTTCAAAAACACAAGTCTTTTGCAATTGGGGAAAACAAAGTTCGACAAAAAGGCTGTCTTTCGTGCAACGACCAACGGAGCTTCGGAATTGGTATCCGGTATATCAGGATCTTTCGTTGGTATTCTGTATAACACACAACTGATTCGCTATGCAGGTGAGGATGGGGTTGCGGCATAT
>JAFPCL010000016.1 GCA_017390225.1 Clostridia bacterium | reverse complement strand
TTTTATTTGCTTTTGTCCGTCGGCTCACCCGTAAACGGGTCATAATATTCTTTCAATGTTATCTGATCCGCCGTATAATCTTCTTGCAATTGATTTCGTATGTATTCTTTGATTTTTTCTGCATTTTTACCTACTGTGTCTACATAATATCCTCTACACCAAAAATGTCTATTTCCATATTTATATTTCAGATTTGCATGACGGTCAAATATATTTTCGAACTCTTCCCTTTCAAATATCCCATTATTTCAGAAATGCTATATTTAGGCGGAACTTTTATAAGCATGTGTATATGATCTGAACAGCACTCTGCTTCTACTATTTCAATCCCTTTTCTTTTCACACAAATCTCTTAGTATTTTTCCTATATCCGCTTTAATCTGACCATAAATAATCTGTCTACGATATTTTGGTGCAAAAACAACATGATACTTAAAGTTCCATGTTGTATGTGATAAACTACTATTGTCTTGTGATTTACTCATAAGATAAAAACCTCCTCCTATTTTGATGCAGTCGAAAAACTATCATCATTATAGAATTGGAGGTTTTTCTTTTCCATGCTTGAAGCTGAAGCTATTTGGGAACTCACCTGCATAGCAGGTGGTTTCTTTTTCTCGTTTCCACAATGAAATCAAATCCTTGCGGCTTTGATGAAATTAAATCCGTCTTTAATCCGCCGTAGGCGATTTCATCTGCGAAGCAGATTTCATCAATCGCAGATTGATTTATTCCGTCTGTAAAGACGGATTTTGTTGAAAAAACCGCAGATTCTATCAGAATCTACGGTTTTTTCTGGTGGAGATGAGGGGAGTCGAACCCCTGTCCGAAAACAAATCCGCGAAAGCTTCTCCGGGCGCAGCTTACGATTTTAGGATTCCCGCATCGTCAAGTCCGTAAGCGACCTTGACGGGTTGGTAGCTTCATTATTCATGGCTGAGGCAAAGCTTACTCAGCGCACGTTCACTGCTGTGTGACGCCGGACACAGAGCCGCAGTACTCCCCATGCCGACGGCTGCGTTAATTACGCAGCAGCTAATTCAGTGTGATTAGCGTTTAATTTTAATTTTGAGCTTTTAAAGTGGCGCCCAACCACTGCCCGCTACTTAGGTTTCACTGCCCCCGTCGAAACCGGAACATCCCCAAGTTTGCATATTCAGTATACACTGATTTTCTTCTTTTGTCAATAAAATTCAAGTTACAGTTTGATTACATATCTTTTCTTTCATCATAGGTAAACTCATCTTCACTTGCAATATAATCCGGATCATCAAAGTTGGCATCGGTGTAATCGGCTCGCATTTTTTCGCTGTCGTATTCGGGATAGAGATATTCGGGGTTTGGCTTTTTTTCTTTCATGTCGCATCACTCCTCTTTTTTATTATATGTATATATTCCGTTTTTATTCATTCGCAAAGGCTTGCAATTTTTTTGGAAGTGTGCTATAGTAGATAAGAATATGAAATAAGAAGGGTTGAAATATGCAGGTTTCGGATTTTGATTATGAATTGGACCCGTCGTTTATTGCCCAGGAGCCGCTTTTAAACCGCTCCGACAGTAAGCTTTTGGTTTTAAATAAGAAAACGGGTGAGATTACCCACGACAGATTTTACAATATCGGCAAATATTTGCGTGCAGGAGACCTTCTCATCCTCAACAACACCAAGGTCATTCCTGCCCGTCTGTACGGCGTAAAGGAAGGCACCGGCGGTGCGATTGAATTTTTGCTGTTAAAACGCATCGATAAAGACACCTGGGAGGTCATTTTAAAGCCGGGCAAAAAAGCCCGTCCCGGTGCTCGCTTTGTATTCGGCGGCGGCAAGCTCATTGCCGAAGTGTTGTCCGTTTTGGAAGGCGGCAACCGCTTGGTGCGCTTTATCTATGACGGCGTGTTTGAAGAAGTGCTCGATGCATTGGGTGAAGTGCCGCTTCCCCACTATATCACCCAAGAGCTCAAAGACAGAGAGCGTTATCAGACAGTCTACGCCAAAAACGACGGCAGTGCCGCCGCTCCCACGGCAGGTCTGCATTTCACGGAAGAGCTTTTGGCATCTTTAAAAGAACAAGGTGTGCGTGTGGAATTTGTCACCCTCCATGTCGGCTTGGGCACGTTCCGCCCCGTCAAAGCGGAAGCCGTCGAAGACCATGTGATGCACACGGAATATTACGAATTTCCCAAGGAAGCCGCCGATGCCGTTTCGGAAACCAAGAAAAACGGCGGCAGAGTCATCTGCGTCGGCACGACTTCTCTTCGCACCTTAGAATCTGCCGCACAGCAGGGCATTTATCCCCAAAACGGCGAAACAGGCATTTTCATCTATCCCGGCTACGAATTCAAAGCCGCCGATTGCCTCATCACCAACTTCCACTTGCCCAAATCCACCCTCATGATGCTCGTATCTGCCTTAGCCGGCAGAGATCACATCATGGCGGCATACGAGGAAGCTAAAGAACATGAATATCGCTTCTTCTCCTTCGGAGACGCGATGTTCATTCAATAAATTCTTTATTGAATGAACAAGTGAAGAGATAAGAGAGAATAGAGAAGAGAATCGGAAGCTTTTTGCTCCTCAAAAAGCAACCGTTTCTTTTCACTCTTCACTTTTCGCTTTTTCAAACCAGAGAACAGATAAAAGAAAAGGAATAGATTTTTATGTTTACATTATTAAAAAAAGAAGGACGTGCCCGCAGAGGTACATTTGAAACGGTGCACGGCACGGTGCAAACGCCTGTGTTTATGAATGTGGCAACGTCTGCCGCCATCAAGGGCGGTATTTCCGCCGAAGATTTGGAAGAAGTCGGCTGTCAGGTTGCTCTTTCCAATACGTATCATCTGCACGTGCGCCCCGGCGACAAGCTCATTGCCGACATGGGCGGTGTGCGAAAGTTTATGACCTGGAACGGGCCGCAACTGACGGACTCCGGTGGCTTTCAGGTGTTCTCTTTGGCTTCCCTTCGAAAAATTAAAGAAGAAGGCGTGTATTTCCAATCCCATATTGACGGCAAAAAGATTTTCATGGGGCCTGAAGAAAGCATGCAAATCCAATCCAATCTCGGCTCTACCATTGCCATGGCATTTGATGAATGTGTGGAAAATCCTGCCCCTTATGAATACGCCAAGGCTTCCTGCGAACGCACCACCCGCTGGCTTGTGCGCTGTAAAGCAGAGCTGGAAAGATTAAACGCCCTGCCCGGCACCGTCAACCCCCACCAGATGCTCTTCGGCATCAATCAGGGGGCAACCTACGATGATCTGCGCATTGCCCATATGCAGGAGATTGCAAAGCTCGATCTTCCCGGCTACGCCATCGGCGGTTTGGCCGTCGGCGAGCCTGCGGAAGTGATGTATCGCATCATTTCCGCCGTAGAGCCCCATATGCCGGAAAACAAACCGCGTTATTTAATGGGTGTCGGCACACCGACCAATATACTGGAAGCTGTGGCACTCGGTGTGGACTTCTTCGATTGTGTCATGCCCAGCCGCAATGCCCGCCATGCCAACCTGTTCACCAATCAGGGCATCCTCAATCTCAACAACCAAAAATTCGACCACGACGACCGCCCCTTAGAGCCGGGCTGTCAATGCCCCGCCTGCCGTCGCTACTCCCGCGGCTACATCCGCCATCTCATCAAAGCCAAAGAAATGCTCGGTATGCGCCTTTGCGTTCTGCATAATCTGTATTTCTACAACCACTTAATGGAAGAAATCCGCGCCGCTCTCGATGCCGGCGAATTTGATGCCTATAAAAAGCAAAAGGTGATTGATTTCTCGGGACGTGTGTAATCCTTACATCTTATACACAAACAGGAGCTTTTATTATGAATGCTTATAACAATGGCGAAATTATCATATATCAGGGAAAAGACGGACTCACAAAAATTGATGTTAAAATGGAAAATGAAACAGTCTGGCTTACGTTAGACCAAATGGCAACATTATTTGACCGTAATAAATCTACTATATCAAGACATATTAAAAGTATCTTTGAAGAAGGGGAACTAACACGAAATGCAGTTGTTGCAAATATTGCAACAACTGCCGCAGACGGAAAAACATATCAGGTTGATTACTATAACCTTGATGTCATTATTTCTGTTGGCTATCGCGTAAAATCCATAATCGGCACGCATTTTCGTCAATGGGCAACGAAAAGGATCAAGGAATATATGATCAAAGGCTTTACCATGGATGATGAACGTCTGAAAAATTTGGGTGGAGGAAACTATTGGAAGGAGCTTCTTGACAGAATCAGAGATATTCGTTCATCGGAAAAAGTCCTGTACCGTCAAGTTCTGGATTTGTATGCAACAAGTGTTGATTATGACCCCAAAAGTTCAGAGTCGATAACTTTTTTCAAAATTGTGCAGAACAAACTGCACTTTGCCGCCCACGGTCACACGGCTGCCGAGGTTATTTATGAACGAGTGGACAGTGAAAAGCCATTTATGGGATTGACATCCTTTGCCGGTGATATGCCGACTGCAAAAGATGTTAAGATTGCAAAAAACTATCTTGAACCGGATGAGTTAAAAGTTTTAAACAACTTGGTTTCGGGATATTTTGATTTTGCAGAAATACAGGCTATGAGAAAAATACCTATGTATATGAATGATTATATTACTCAGCTTGATAACATCTTAGGCTCAACAGGCGAAATGCTTTTAACCGATGCAGGTAAAATCAGCCACGAACAAGCAATGGAAAAGGCAATGACGGAATACAGAAAATATCAGGAAAAAACATTAACCGAAGTTGAAAAAGCCTACTTGGAAACCATAAAGATGCTTGGGGAGAAAACTTCAAAAAAGAAGAATATCTAAAAAGTTATGTTGCAGATTTTTGTTTTGTGCACAAACATTGTCAACAAAACAAAAGGTCATCGATTTTTCCGGTCGTGTGTAATCTTTCAGCAGAATTAACCTTCGATTTAAAAGGAATAACCGCCCGGGATATTTCGGAACTTCCGATTTATCCCGGGCGGTTTTATTTATCACAATGTGTTTGCAAATCTGGTTTTTCGTTCTTTTCTACTTTTGCATCGATTCCAAACCAAGCAAAAAATCGGCAGACACATGAAAGAATCGGCAAAAGGTGCGGATATCATCAATCGAAGGTTCGTATTTTCCACATTCAATATAAGAAATCTTCCGCTGTGTCATTTGAAGCTGTTCGCCTAAGCTTCCTTGCGTTACATTCATTTCTTCCCGTAAATCCTTGATTTTTTCACCAAAGGTTTTTTCTATCATGCATCATCACCGAGAAAAGTTTATCATAGACGGAAACTTTCTATTGGCTTTTAGACGGAAAATGTCTATAATGTGATTGATTATATTGAAAAGGAGATTCGTATAATGAAAAAAACAATGTTTGTTACAGTGCTTGTATTCTGCCTTTTAGCTGCCATGACAACGGCTTTTGCCGTCAGCGGCAAGGGCACGCAAGACAATCCGTTTCGGTTAAGCACACCGGAAGAGCTATTGCTTTTGGGAGACTTCCCCGCATGTCATTTTGAATTGGAAAACGACATCACCTTCAGCGGCACATGGGAGCCGGTGGCAGATTTTTCGGGAAGCTTAGACGGAAAAGGGCATACCATTACTGTTTCTGCCTATAT
>JAFPCL010000158.1 GCA_017390225.1 Clostridia bacterium | reverse complement strand
GGCTATTGATTATTTTCTGCACTGTACCTTTTGTTTTAGTGTATAAATTGTTGAGTGAGTCTATATATTCTGTGTGTTTCTCTGTTTGAATAATAATTTTATTAAGAAAATATTTTATCCATTCATCATAACTACTATTTCTTGAATTGGTAAGCATATTGTAATATACCCGTTTATCTTGATTTATCGCTTCGCTAATGTAGAAAAATGGGAAATTTATAACATTTGCCTTGTATAGGTACAAGCTTACGAGAATTCTGCCCACTCTTCCATTGCCATCTGCGAACGGATGTATGGATTCAAATTGCGAATGTATAATAGCAGCTTTCATAAGTGGGTGAATGTTTGAGTCACTATTTGTAAAATCAATCAATTCATTCATATATTTTTTGGTTTCTGATACCGCCGGAGGAGTAAACACCACGGTTCCTGCACCATTTTTGATTTGGTTATTATTTATCTTGTATTTCCCGATAGGCTTGTCTGGATTGGGTGCTTCTACATCTGTCAACATAATTTTATGTACTTCTTGAATAAATGAGTGGGTAAATTTATTAGTTCTTAAATGTTCAGCTCCAAAAATAAGCGCTTTTGTATGATTTCTAATTTCAACAGATTCTTTCTCGTCTTGAAGTTTAGGATCAACCTCACGCTCGCATATATCAGACAAGGTTGTCCTTTGTGTTCCCTCTATATCCATCGATGACATAACTTCTTTTCTATGAAACATGGGTATTAATATGCTGTTAAATTTGTAAGCATCAATTTTAGCTTGTAATATACCAAGATTTTTTGACGCCTCTACAAGTTCATTAACAAAAAAGTTTATGTTATAGTCCTGTAATCTATCGTAAATGTATTTAAGTG
This sequence comes from Clostridia bacterium, assembly GCA_017390225.1. GTDB lineage: Bacteria > Bacillota > Clostridia > CAKSNL01 > HGM11501 > RGIG1017. The sequence goes on along the minus strand of JAFPCL010000158.1, from coordinate 6,693 downwards.
CCATAGTCTTTTCCTCCTTCTAACCATATATTACCACAAAACTTTTTTGTTTGTCAATAGTTATCGTGCATCTTTTTTAAAAAGTTGCACGATAACTATTCTGAGTTGGTTTGGTTAATGTGTGTTAATTCCATTCAAAGCACTAATTCTATACCTATTGTACACATCTAAATTCATAATAACAAGCTCTGATATTCCGTTTTTTAATATATGTATCGCTTGTTTACTTTCTGCGACTTTTTTGCTTACTTCACCTGTATTTTTTAAATCCTTAATATTCATAAATAGAGGGAAGTATTCCAAAACTTTATTAATATCAATTTCTCCATTTAGCATATATGGCTCAAAATAATTGTCGTAAAAATCCGAATCCATAATAACCATTTCGACTGCACCGTTCCGTGTTACAAAAATCGGAATTTTACATTCCTTGCAATAATTTACTATTGCTGTTGTATTTTTAAGTGTTGATAATGGAATAAATTTTGTCATATTTTTTCAGTTCCTTTCAAATTTTATTTTTATATTAAAATGCCCGCCTATATTGTATAGACGAGCATTTCTCTTATTTTATTTTCTCCGCTTCTGCTAACATATTTTCGATAAAAATTCCATACCCCCTCGTTGGATCATTCACAAAAACGTGTGTTACAGCTCCCACAATTCGGCCATTTTGAAGTATCGGTGAACCCGACATGCCGCGGATGATGCCGCCGGTGAGGTGCAAAAGTTCGGGGTCGGTGACGAGGAGTTCGAAGTCTTTGCCGGAGGCTTTGGGGCTTTCAAAGAGCTTTTTGATTTCGATTTCATAAGCTTTTGTTTCGCCGCTGATTTGGGACAAGAGTGTGGCTTTGCCGCGGGTGGGGATGCCGATGGGGTAGGCGGTGCTGTTTGTCGATGCTTCGTATGTGCCGAAGATGCCGAAGGATTGGTTTTCGTGGATTTCACCGATGGGGCGCGCGGTGGGGGTGCGGGCGGCGAGGATTTCGCCGGGGGTGCCGCGGATGCCTTTTTGGACGGACAGGAGCTTGGCGGGGTAGATTTTGCCTGCGCGGACAGGGAGACGGACACAAAGATCCGGGTCGGTGACACTGTGACCGAGGGCAACAAAGGAGCTGTCTTTGGGATTATAAAAGGAAAGCGTGCCGACACCTGACAAATCCTCACGCACCCACATACCGATGAAGGCTTGTCCTGAAGAATATGTGGGGGTGAGGGTGCAGGAAAAGGTTTCTTCTGCTCGGGCAACAAGAAGGCGGACAGCTTCTTTTTTATCAATGGCGGCGGAGAAGTCGGCGGAAGAGTGGATGGGTCTATCGTCTGCCAACAAAATCCGATCTCCGGGACGAAGCCCTGCTTCTTTGGCAGGGCACACACCGCCGACGTCGCAGAAGCCGAGGCACAAAAGTCCGTCGGTCTGCATATGGATGGCGACAATATCGCCCAAGGGAATGAGGGAAATATCGGAAGCGGCATCGACGGATAAGCCGCCTGAAGACCGAGGGAAGGTGCACAGGGCACAGATAAAGCAGAGGATAAATATAATAATTTTCTTTTTCATAATCAATCCTTATGGTTGGTATGCATCCAATGAGCGGAAGGTATAGCCCATGTGCTTTGCATCTTGGATGATGCGGGCAAGGGCGTTTGCGTTATCGGGGGACACGGCGTGTAGGAGAATCACGCAGCCGTTATGCAGGTTTTTCATGACCTGACTGTAGGCGTAGTCTGCCCCTTTTTGGGCATTTCTATCCCAATCGGCATAAGCTAAGCTCCAAAAGGCGGTTTTATATCCTAAGCTATTTGCAAGAGCCAGTACCCGCTCCGAATATTCGCCCTCCGGGGGCCGCATATAGCGCATGGGGATGCCGTAAGCGGCAAAAAAGGCACGGTCTAAAGATAAAAGCTCCTCTTCGTCGGGAACATCCGTACAGGTGTGAGGGAGATTTTTATGGTTCATGGCATGGTTTCCCACGATATGTCCCTCTGCTACCATACGATCGACCATATCTTTGGCGGTGCGGAAATAATCGCCGGTGACAAAAAAAGCCGCCGGAGTGTTCGTTTCTTTTAGAACATCGAGAATTTGTGCTGTGTAGCCGTTTTCATAGCCTTCATCGAAGGTGAGGTACAAAACGGGCGACGCATCGTTTCCTTTATAGATACATTGATATTTTTCCATTAAAGTGATTTGTGCGGAGGTAAATTCCGGCGGATCGGGGGTCATGCGTCGAAAACCCCAACCGGCAGATTTGTTATCCAGTATCATCAAATCGGTACTTGTTATAAAAAGCACCTCGGGCGACGGAGGAAAAACCTTCTCTTGTACCGTTTGCGGCGGCGTGCTTTGAGGTTCTGTCTTTGCATCACAGCCGGTGAGCGTACATAAAAACAGGAGAATATATAAAAAAATGTGCATAAAAAACCTCCTTCGCATTGTTATTTTATGAAGCGAAGGAGGAAGATATGATTTAAAAGTTTTAAAAGTGAAGTGGGAAGATACGGTGCAAGATAATAGATAAGAGATAATAGATAAGAGTTGTGGAGGAAAATCGCATTTTGCGATTTTCTTTGATATGGTTTGCGAAGGATTTAGGGATAGAGGAGATTTATGGGGAGAACGGGAAGATTTTAAAGGGGAACATCCATAGAATCAAAGCTTTGCGGTGTGCGCAAAGCTACCGCAACTCCACACTCCACACTCCACTCTTCACACTTCATACTCCACACTTCATACTTCAAACGGTAAAACAAAAAAGCCGCTTGGCAGACAAGCGGCTTTTTTTGTTTTGCTTTACAGCTTGATTTCTTCTTGCTTTTCGGCGGATTGATACAGAAGATCCAACAGGAGGGCGCTTTCGAGGACGTTATCGATATTGTTTTTGTCCTTTACGCCTGTTTCAATGGATTGAAGGAAGTTTTTATCTTCTAACGTGTAGAAATCGGGACATTCGTGGTCGGTGTCGGTGGGGGTGAGGGTTTCACCGTCGAACAGGTGCACCTGACCGCAGTAGGAAAGACGGGCACCGCCTTTATCACCTAAAAAGTCGATATAACGTTCATCAATGTCAAGATTTTGTGCCCAAGCGCCGTTGAAGGAGATGGAAGCACCTTCCGTGCGGACGTGGCCGACGATATAGTCATCAACGTCAAACGTGCCGTTTTCAAAATCGGCGGTTTCCTGTGCCCACATACCGTCAAATTTATAGGATTTGACATCCTTTGCCATTTCGCTGTAGGCAGAGCAGGAGACGGTTTTAAGACCGGGATTGCCCAGTATGTAGAGAATTAAATCCAGGTAGTGCACGCCCCAGTCGATGAGGACGCCGCCGCCGGATTGGGCTTTTGTGGTGAAAGGACCGCCAAGGCCGGGGATTGAGCGGCAGGCACGGAAAGCGGCGTTGACGTGGTAGAGCTTGCCGAACTTGCCTTCCGCATTCATCTTTTGCAGTAGTTCAACGGAAGCATGGTAGCGGTTGCAAACACCGATATTGAGCATCTTGCCTTGCTTTTTTGCTTCCTCTGCCATTTCTTTAGACAGAGCGTAGTTGACGGTGATGGGCTTTTCACAGAACACGTGCTTGCCTGCTTTTAAAGCTTCCATTGTGAGGGTGTAGTGGGCGTAGTTGGGCGTAAGGATAAAGACGGCTTCCACTTCGGGATCGGAAAGCACTTCTTTATAATCTGCCGTAATATTTTCAATGGCAGGGTAGGTTTCCTTCACTTCTTCTGCCTTGGACAAAATAAGATCACAAGCATATTTGATTCTCACGTCTTCTAAATTAGAAAGTGCCGGGAAGTGGGCGCCGCGGGCGATTCGTCCGCAACCAATAACACCGATAGTATGCATAAAAAACCCTTCTTTCTATTATTTTAACCCCAAATTGTTTTCATAAATTCGGGGTATGCTTCATCAATGACACGGATCATGCGGAGCATGATATCCATGCAGACATTGCCGCTGTTGTCGGGATTGATATAAAGATCACTCTGGATACGCAAAGAAAAGCTGTCCCGCGCTTCCGTAAGGTAGTATTTGAACCAGCGGAACTTAGCGTTCTGGCGGTTACATACATTTAAAAGCTCCAAAAATTTATTTTGGGGACAGGACAGAATCTCGGGCACCATAATCTGCACCATGTGCTCCGGATCGAAGAGAAATACAATATCGTATTTGGTGACTTTGCTGTGGACGGAAGCGACAACCGCCGTCTTTCCGTTTTCTTCACGGACAGCTTTGGGCTGCATGTTTTTTTCTGCCAGCAAATCCAAAAAGCTTTGAGCGTTTTCACAAATCATAGTGCGTTTTCCTTTCCGATGATTTATGTTTTTATTATAAATGAGTTTTATTTATTTGTCAACTGCAAATTATTTCATGCACGGGGATGCGGCGAAACCATGTGAGTTGCCGTTTGGCGTAGCGGCGTGTGTTTTGCTTTAATGTGTCGATACAGCTTTCCAAAGAAGCGGTATTTTCAAAATAGGGGCGAAACTCTTTGTAGCCGATGCCTTGCAAAGCGGTTGCATCCGAGGGGATATCCCGAAGGATGGGGGCGGCTTCTTCTAAAAGCCCGCGCTCCATCATGAGGTCCACACGGTGGTCGATGCGATGATACAGTTCATCACGGGACCGTGCCATGAAAATATAATGGGGCGTATAGGGTGGCGCAGCTTCTTTGGACTTTGCTTCAAAGTCTAAAATAGACCGTCCCGACAAATCAAATACCTCCAAGGCACGGATGATGCGCTTTTGATCGTTGGGATGCAGACGTGCGGCGGCTTCCGGGTCTTTTTTTTGCAGTAATGAAAACAAATCTTCGCCCTGATCTGCCATGGCAATATAAGAAGCACGCAGGGCGCTGTCTGCTGCAGGAGCTTCGGAAAAGCCGGAGAACAGCGAGCTAATCCACATTCCTGTGCCGCCGCAGATGACAGGCGTTTCGATTTTTTCTAATAGCGGAAGGGCAAGCTCCCGATAGGTATTGACGGAAAAGTCCTCGGTGGGCTCGACAAAATCGATTAAATGGTGCGGCACACCGTCCATTTCTTCTTCTGTGGGCTTGGCAGTGCCGATGCTCATTCGTTTATAGATTTGCATGGAGTCGCAGGAGATGACTTCACCGCCGAGCTTTTTTGCCAGGTGCACACTGTAGTCGGTTTTACCCGAGGCGGTGGGACCAATCACCACATAGATGGTTTTTTTCATATCCGATAGAACTCCTTCTCCAACTGTTTTTTTGTCATTTGGATGCGATATGGTCTGCCGTGGGGGCAAGTGTTGGTGTTGCCGAGGGCTTCGCAATCTAAAATGAGCTGCTCCATTTCACGCATGGTGAGATTATGGTTTGCTTTGATTGCCGCTTTGCAGGCGATGGAATAAAGGGCGCGGTCAACGGTTTCCGTGGATTTTTGCACCCGTTTATTGGAAAGAAGTTCTAAAATTTCGCCGAACAGTTCGCCTACGTGCTCGGAGGCAATGTCTGCAGGAAGCTCACGAATCAATATGTTGCCGCTTCCGACCTCTTCGGCATCAAAGCCGAGGGAGGAAAAGAAATCTTCATTTTCATGGAACAGTGCGGCTTCCGAGGCGGTGAGAGATACACTGATGGGAAACAGAAGCATTTGTGAGCTGACGGTGCCGGCGGCTCTGGATTTCAACAGGGCTTCATACTGCAATCGCTCGTGGGCGGCGTGCTGATCGTAGATATAGAGGATATCGCCGCAGGCGGCTAAAATATAGGTAGAAAACACCTGCCCAATGACCGTGGGTGGTGTGGGCTTTTCTTCGTACAGAATTTGCTCCTCAATTTGCGGCACAGGGGCAGTTTCTTTGACAGGGGGGGCTTCCTTCGGCATTTCTTGCTTGGGAATTTCGGACTGTTCGGGGCCGCTTTGTACTGAAGGAGCAAAATCATAGCTTTTTTTGGGTGTTGCGGGAAACAGCATATTCTCGATGGCTTTTGTGTGCGGAATATCCGGCGCATGAAGCACCGATGGGCGCACAGGGGCTATGGGTTTTGGTGCATAAGTCGGAGCTTCAAAGACAGGCTTTGGGGACGCAGTCGGAGCTTCGGACACGGGCGTTTCTTTCTCCTTGTGAGATGTAAAGGTTTTCACTTCGGGAATCTGGCTTGTTTCGCACAGGGCGTTTTTCACTGCCCAATACACGGCATCATAGGCACCATGTTCGTCGGCAAATTTCACTTCGATTTTTGCTGGGTGCACGTTCACATCTACTTCCGTTGGAGACAGCGTGAGCTTTAAAATACAGACAGGGAATCTGCCCACGGGGATCTGATTTTTATAGCTTTCCGCAATGGCGGCAGATAATGTTTTATTATTGATGGGGCGGCCGTTCACGAAGAACAGCTGGCGGCTTCGGTTCGGACGGGTGAGGATGCTTTTTCCGATCAAGCCCGAAACGGTGATACCGTTTGCCGTGTAGTTCACGGGAATCATTTCCTTGGCGTAATCCTTGCCAAAGAGGGCATGGACAACGGACAACAGGTCATTGTTGCCGGGGGTGAAGAAGGCTTCTTTTCCTTGATTGATCAAGCGGAAGGAGACTTCGGGATGGGCAAAGGCTTCTTTTTCCAAAATATCAGAAACAAGCGCCGCTTCGGAAGCATCTTTTTTCAGGAATTTCATACGGGCGGGCGTGTTGAAAAACAAGTCTCGCACGATGACGGTGGT
>JAFPCL010000015.1 GCA_017390225.1 Clostridia bacterium | reverse complement strand
GTGCATAGTCTAACAGCCGATTATATTCTCTCTCTGTGACAGAACGATTCAGCCCCGGCACATTGTTTACGGGCGTGAACTGGTTCATGAGAGAAATATATACGTTATCGCCATAAGTGTTATACACATATTCTGTGACTTTTTGGGCTTCTCCCACATGACCGGGGAGCAAAAGATGACGCACCACAACGCCTTTTTGAAGAAAGCCTTCGTCATTGAATACGGGCGCACCTGCCATGGAAAACATGACAGAAAGTGCCTTTTTAACAATCTCGGGATAGTCGGGGGCACGGGAAAACTCATCGGCAAGTGCAGGCGTGATATACTTAAAATCTGTTAAGAAAATATCCACATCATGCCAATAGGTCATGAGGGATTGCTCTGTGATATAACCGCCGGTGTTGAGCACCACGGGAAGTGCGCCGCCGTTTTGCTTCCATAGGGATAGGGCGGCAGATACTTGCGGTGCATAGTGGTCGGGGGTGACTAAATTGATGTTTGCCGCCCCTTGGGCTTCTAACGAAGAGAAAATCTCTGCCAGTCGTTCTACAGAGATTTCTTTGCCGTGCATTTGGGTGGAAATCTCATGGTTCTGGCAGTAGGAACACCGAAGGGCACAGCCGGAGAAAAACACCGTGCCGGAGCCGCGCTCTTCCGAGCATAAAAAGGGCTCTTCCCAAAAATGCAAAGCGGCACGGGCAACACGGAGCGTGTTGTCTGCACCGCAATAGCCTTTAAAACCATTGGCTCTGTTTGCCCCACAAGCACGGGGGCAGAGTGTGCAATGTGTCATAGGCATTATCTTTTAAAACTTTGAAGGAACGCACGGGTACGTTCGTTTTTGGGATTTTCAATCAGCTCTACAGCCGGACCTTGCTCGGCGACTACGCCCTTATCCATAAACAAAATCGTGTCGGATACGTTCTTGGCAAATTCGATTTCATGGGTGACAATCACCATGGTCATATCTTTTTCTGCCAAGGAGCGGATAACATTTAAAATTTCTCCCGTGAGCTCAGGGTCTAAAGCAGAGGTCGGTTCATCAAAGAATAAGACTTTCGGCGCCAGTGCCAAAGCACGGGCGATAGACACACGTTGCTGTTGACCGCCGGAGAGCTGGCTGGGATAAAAATCTTTTTTATCGGAAAGCCCGACACGCTCCAAAAGAGAAGCGGCGTCTTCCCTGATTTTTTCAATCATTTCTTTATGATGTGTTTTATATTCGGGATTTTCTCTTGCCAAAAGCTGGGGGGCAAGGCATACGTTTTCCATAGCTGTGTATTGCGGGAACAAATTGAAGTTCTGGAATACAAGCCCGAAATTCAGCTGTTTGGAACGAAGCTCGCGCGCTGTCATTTTTTTGTCTGTTTTGGCATCAAAAATCAAAGCATCATCCACATAAACCTGTCCGGCATCTGCTTTTTCGAGAAAATTAAGGCAACGAAGCAGCGTTGTTTTGCCACTGCCGGAGGAGCCCAAAATAGAGAGGACTTCACCTGCCTGCATGTCAAAGCTGATGCCCTTTAAAATCTCGTTACGACCAAAGTTTTTATAAATATCTTTTACAGTTAAAATTGACATAAGGCGCCTCCTTATTTAAAATAGCTGAGTTTCTTTTCCAGCTTGCCAAAAAGAATCGTGAGCAGACCGCTGAACAAAAGGTAATATACACCGGTGAAGAACAGAGGCCAAATCAAGCCGGAATAGCCGTGAGAGCCTTTCAAGAAGGAATAGCCTGCCCAAATGAGCTCCTGCATGGAAATAATTCTGGCAATGGAGGTATCTTTAACCAGCGTGATGACTTCATTGGAAATCGGGGGCAGGATGCGCTTAATCATCTGCAACAATGTAATTTTGAAGAATACCTGGGATTTGGTGAGCCCCAGAACCTGACCGGCTTCTTGCTGACCGACGGGAACACCTTCAATACCGCCACGGTAGATTTCGGAGAAATAGCAGGCGTAGTTGAGGATGAATGCGGTGCAGGCGGCTAAAAATCTGCCCGATTCACCGCTGGGCCAGGGGTTGCCGCCTTCAAAAAGATAACCGGGAATGTAGAAAATAATAATTAACTGGAGCATAAGCGGCGTGCCGCGGATGATCCAAACAAGAGTTTTGCACAGATAGCGCAAAGGAGCAAAACGGTTCATAGAGCCGAAAGAAATAATCAGCCCCAAAGGCAGAGCACCCAAAAGCGTGATGAAAAACAGCTTGAGTGTTTGCATAAAGCCCTCGGTGAGAGCGGAAAGAACGGTTGAAATAACGGCAAAATCCATGAGGAACCACCTTTCGGAGTGTGTTTTATTGAAAAAGCTTATCGTTTGAAACTGCCAAAAAGCAGAGGACATGTTCGTCCTCTGCTTTTTAAAGTTGCAAAATTATGTGACTTACTGAGCAATCAAAGCAGCCTGCACACCATAAGTTTGGGCGCATGCTTCCATGCTGCCGTCTGCATAGCTTGCTGCGAAGAAATCGTTCAGAGCGGCGGCAAGATCGGAACCTTTACGGAAGCCAACGCCGTATTCTTCGCTGTTGAGAGCAACAGTGTAGGTCAGGCTTTCGTAGCTGGTGCCTTCACCAACCATAGCAGCAGCCATCAGAGAGTCGATGACAGCGGCATCGGCAGTGCCGGTGGAAACTTCCAGAAGAGCAGTAGCCTGGTCAAGAACTTCCGTGTAGGAAGCGCCCAGAGCTTCGACCTGTGCCTGACCTGCAGAACCGCTTTCTACAGCAAAGTTGAGAGCCTTTACGCTTTCAACGTCGGCGTACTGATCGGCAACCTCGGCAGGAACGATAACGACCTGTGCGTTATTGCAGTATGCATTGGAGCATTCCATAGCGCTCTTGACTTCGTCTGTTAAGGTCATGCCGTTCCAAACAACGTCGATGTTCTTGCTATCCAGCTCTAAAACCTTGTTGTCCCAGTCGATAACCTGGAATTCAACAGCTACGCCGAGATCTTCGGCAAAAGCCTTTGCCATATCGGCATCAAAGCCAATCCAAGCGCCGGTTTCATCCTGATAATCCATGGGAGCAAAGTCGGTGATACCAACAACTAAAGTGCCCTTTTCTTTTACATAGGCAAGGTCGGAAGCTACAGCTTCATCGACAACTTCGGCTTCATCGGTGACGGCAGATTCGGGAGTAGCGGGGGTTGCTTCCTTTGTGCAACCGGCAAACAGCACACCGAACATGCTGAGTGCGAGCATGAGACATAAAAACTTTTTCATGATAAAATCCCTCCAAATTTTTTTGTGCATTTTTTTGAAATAAAATGCAATGCATTTATACCATATTTTAGGAATAAAGTCAAGCATCTTTCGGCTTTTTATTATTTTTGATATGAATAAATATACTTTTATGCAAAAAAAGAAGCATATTTGGCTATTTTGCGTAAAAAAGTGTTGATTTTATTTGTGTACCATGTTATAATGGTTAAATCCTTAATTAAGGAGGCAGCATGTGAAAAAAATATTGTCATTATGCTTGGTTTTCGTTTTTTGTTTTGTGCTTTTGCCCCGGATTCCCGCAAAAGCCGCTACAACAAGAACCGAAAACTTTGTATTTACGGAGAATTTTGACAGCACAGGGGACGGGCAAATGCCTGCCGGTTGGTATGTGCAGATGATTGAGGGTGGAAAAACCGCAGGTGTTTCCGGTGGCGCACTGGTCGTCGACGGCACAGGCTCCGGCACAGGTCGTACCTTGGTTCGTATGCCTGTGGCTTATCGTTATACTACGGATTTTGTTTTTGAAGCGGATTTCACCATTTCTTCTGCCATCAACGGCGGCAGATGGGGGTCTTTGGTTTTCCGCATGAGTGAAGGCGATAATCCGACCTATCATCAAATGGCAATTCGCCGTGATGCCACCATTGAAAACGGTATAGAATTTGCCACTTGGCCAGGCACAGATTGGATTGTGCACAAAAAAGCTTCTTATTCGGAGAATGTTTCCGCTTCATCTACCTATCGTGTGAAGATAGAAGCAACGGGCACGCACGTGAAAGAGTATATCAACGGCAAGCTTGTGATGGAAGTGGACGATGCAAGCTACACGCAAGGCGGCTTTGGTATCGGTTGCGCCGGTGCCGTGGTTCGAATTGATAATGTGAAAATCTCCGGTAGCATGACGGTGCCGATGACCGAGGATGGTTATTATTTTAAAGATGACTTCTCTTCTCATCCCGCCGGCGGTTGGGCAGCAGGTTATCGTTTGGGTGATTGTCAGCCTTATGCTACCGTTGGGGTGATAGACGGCAGAATGGTGATTGATTCCACCAACCCGAACGCATCCGCCACAGGCTTGACCACGATTTTCATGCCTGCCTCTTTGGACTGCATACAGGACTTTGTGCTGGAAGCGGATTTCACGATTTTGGCGGCAAAGGATGCCTCTCGTTGGGGCTCTTTAATCTACCGTGCCGTGTCCAACGGAAAAACGGGACAAGGGGAAATCGGCAAGCCTTATATGCAAATGGCAATCCGCCAGAATGCAACAGCCGGTAACGGTGTGGAATATGCCATTTGGAACGGCGGCTTTTCCGTGCCCACCGCTAATTCGTGGAGCGAGACCATCTCGGCAGACAAAACCTATCATGTAAAGATTATGGCATGCGGCAACCGCATTGTGCAGTACATCAACGGACAAAAGATTATAGATTATATTGGTGCACCTGTCTATCGCGGCAGCTTTGGTATTTCCACCGCAGGCGCAAAGGTTGCTGTGGATAATGTCACGATTGCGCCCGTGAAGGCAAGCGATATGCCGCCGGCATATGTCGGTGGTTACACCACGAACGTATATGAGCCCTCCACCTCTATTATCGTTGCGCCCACAACCATTTGGGAGGCAGATGCAAGCCTTGCTTCCGTGATTGACGAAACTCGTCGTCCCGCTACGGTGAAGGCGCATGTTGGCGCAGACGGAATGGTGCGATCTATGGATCAAAAAACAACCTTCGGTACCGTTACCGAGTTTACACAGCTTCTTCAAGGACGTGCCATGCCGGCATATTATGTGGATTCGGAAGAGGGGGCGGATGCCGTATCCGCATTCCTTAAAGAAAGTGTCATGGTCGACGTGTTCGTGTGGTCGAAAAAGCCCGCACTTGTTGATGCTTTGCGCACGAAGCACACCGGCGTGAAAGGTGTTGTGGAATTTGATAGCGTGACCAAGCTTTCGGATGTGATGCTCACGACCAATGCGGCGAAAGCAAAAATTTGCGTAATTCCGCAAAGCTATGCCACCAAGGATAACCTGATGTATCTGCAAAAGCGCTTCATGACTGTGTGGACTGCTACTGAAGACAACGCGGCTTCTGTGCACACACAGATCAATATGGGTGCCAACGGTATTATCACAAGCAATTATCTGCGCGTGCTGGATGCATTGGAGAGCTACACGGAAAAAACCATGGTGCGAAAAGCCAATATCATCGGTCACCGCGGCATGCCCCAGGGAACGCTGAATGAAAATACCTTGTCCAGCTTCCGTGATGCATACAATGCTGCGGCAGATATGATTGAGCTGGATATCTATCTGACCACGGACAATCAGCTTGTTGTTATGCACGATGATGAAATTGCCCGTACCGCCAATGGTAGTGGTCCCGTTTCGAGCATGACCTTAGCTCAGGCACAGGGCTACACTATGCGCCACAACCCCGGTGAACGGATTCCCTCTCTTCGTCAGGTGTTCCAAGAGTACAAGGGCAAGGATGTGGTACTGGTTGTTGAAATCAAGAGCAATCAGGCCGGTTTGGTTGCGGCACTAAAGACATTGATGGATGAGTTTGATATTTATGATCAGGTTGTAACCATCTGCTTCTATCCCGACCAGCTGATTCGCATGGAGCAGCAGATGCCCGGCATTTCCCGCGGTTATCTGAACATGGTCATGCCCGGCAACTATGCCGCCCATGCTGATCTGGCACAGGCATACAGCCAGATTGTAGCCGGTACCTGGACATGTAACCAGAACTTTGCCGGCATTCCCAACAACGTGTTTGTCGAAGCGGCAAAGCACAGAGGTCTCACCATGTGGCCCTGGACATACCGTAATCGCGGTGAGTTTGATCAATATTATTATTTGGGGTGCAACGGTCTTACGACCGACTATGCCCACTGGGCAACCAACTACGAAACCCATCTGTCTCTTTCGGTGGGCGGCACGGCGATGAAGCCGGGCGAATATTTCTCTGCAACCACGAAGGTTGTCCATCAGAATAAAACCGCTAACACGGTCAATGACTGCGAGCTGGTTCGCCTGGAAGGAGATCTTGCCCTCTCCGGCGGCAATGGCTTATATACAGCAGCCTCCGAAGGTACAGGTACCTTCTGCTTCAGAAGAAGAGCTTCTTTAGGCTCGGGACAGACCTATTGGCTGTACTCCGAAGCCTTCACCGTGGAATGTTATGAATCCACTCGCATCTTGTCCGTCACCGAAAAAGACGGTAAAAACAATGCAAAAATCACCACATCGGCCGTCAGCCGTGAAAACAAAGACATTCCGTTGCAGCTTTTGGCTTGCGTGTATGACAAAGACGGCAGACTTGTAAGTGTGAAAACAACGCAGAAGACTTTGATTCCCGGTGCGGTACAGAACTTCGTGCAGGAAATTGCATTGCCCAATGAGAGCGATTCCGTCAAGCTGTTTGTTTGGAGAGAAGATAGCTACAAAATGCTACCCTTCGATACCGTTGGCGGCAGAAGCCCACAAAAATAATGAAATAGATTTGTATAATTTATACATCTACAAGCGGTTAGCAAAGGCTAACCGTTTGTTTATTATGACAAAATTCCAAAAATCAAAGAAAAAGGCTTGACAAATGCAAGCTTTGATGGTAAAGTTGTGTAGAGGTTAGCGGGAGCTAACTAAAACATAGTCGGAGGATACGATCATGATGCTCAAGGATGCACAAGAGGGAAAAGAATATGTCGTTGTTTCCGTGGAAACGGGCGATGAAGAAGTAGATAGCTTTCTGTTCTCTTTGGGGTGCTACAGCGGCGAGAAAATCACCGTGATTTCCCGATTGAAGGGCGGTTGCATGGTATCCATTCAAGACGGCAGATATCATATCGACAATCAGCTGGCAGAGCTGATTGAGATTGCGTAAAGTTAAAAAAAATTTGTGTGTAGGGCACAGCCTTTAGGATGTGCCGTTTGACTTGTGTTCGTTTATTTTTTTTGCGGAATCAGTTAGCGGAGGGTAACTAAAACGAGAGTTTTGAATTTTTGAGGAGGATTTTTTTTATGAGAATTGCATTGGCAGGAAATCCGAACAGCGGTAAAACCACGATGTTCAATGCGCTGACCGGCAGAAACGAAAAGGTCGGCAACTGGGCGGGCGTTACCGTGGAGAAAAAGGAGCATCCCATCAAGAAAAGCTTTTGCGGAGAGGAAAATCTCATTGCCGTCGATTTGCCCGGTGCATACTCCATGTCGCCCTTCACCTCCGAAGAAAGCATCACAAGCGCTTATGTTAAAAATGAGAATCCCGATGTCATTATCAATATCGTGGATGCCACCAATTTAAGCCGCAGCTTGTTTTTTACCACCCAATTGTTAGAGCTGGGCATTCCCATGGTGGTGGCTCTTAATAAAACGGATATCAACAAAAAGAAGCAGAATGCCATCGACACGGCGGTTCTGTCCCAAAAGCTGGGTTGCCCCGTGTTTGAGACGATTTCCACCGCGGCAGAAGGCTTAAAAGACGTCGTGCAAGCCGCTGTGGAACAGATGGGCAAAGCGCAGAAAGCGCCCTTTGTGCAAGAGAATATTGATTTAACGGATAAAAAAGCCGTGCAAGCCGCCGACAGAGCGCGGTTTGAATTTGTGAAAGGCCTTGTCAAAGCCACGGAGAAAAGAAAGGTCAAGACCAGCGAAAAGAACAAGCAAGATAAGTTTGATGCAATCATCACAAATAAATGGCTCGGGATTCCCTTGTTTGCCATAGTGATGTGGTTGGTGTTCTTCGTGTCGCAGGCATGGCTCGGCCCGAAGCTTTCCGATATCCTCGTCGGGTGGATTGAAGCCTTCGGCGGCGTGGTGGAAGGCTGGATGGCAGGCGCGGAAAGTGAATTTTTAAAAGCCTTGGTGTCCGGCGCGATTATCGATGGTGTCGGCGCCGTTGTGAGCTTTTTGCCCTTGGTTATGGTCATGTATTTCATGATTGCACTTTTAGAGGACTGCGGCTATATGGCACGCGCCACGGTCGTTTTAGACCCC
>JAFPCL010000014.1 GCA_017390225.1 Clostridia bacterium | reverse complement strand
GAGTTTTTCCAGATAGTCGCGCAGCCAGAATTCACCGATATCCAGTGCTTTGAACAGGCTGTCGCGCTCCGCACGCTTAATCAGCTTTGCTTTACTGCCGGCATTGTTGGTCATCAGACTGACAACAACACGGGTGGGAAGATGAAGATCCTTTTCGTCAACACGGCCCTTGACCTCTAAAAGAACAATCACGGGATCTTCCGCATTGCCGTAATAGAGCACATCATCGTTGCGCACTAAAGGTTTTCCTTTAAAAACGATAAATTCTTTGTTACTCATGTGTATAACCCCCTTGTTTTCAGCGAATTATATTTCACCGGATTTTAATACTATAGCACACCTTTTTGCGGATTGCAACAAAAATTTTCATTTTCGACAAAAAAAGATTCTTCTATAGTATTTACTTTATAGAAGTATTATGATATAATAAAAGTTCGAAAGGCAGGTGTTATTTTTGGAAAAAGATATCTATTCGGAAGCGCTCATGCGATATTATGCCAAGCAGTCCCGCGAGCCTGTCCAAGGCTTTGTGGATGCCATTCCCTATATCGTCATTCAAGAAGACGGATCGCAGCTTTTGGAGCTTCGCATCTGCACAAAGGATCGCATGTATGTTGTTAAAAATCTCACCTCTTTTTTAGAAGATGTGGCAAAAGGCAACGTCCACAAATACGGCAAGGATTTTTCTTTTCCGCACACATTAGACAGTTTCACGGCACAAAGCCGCCGCTTTGTCGGTCAGCTTCTTTCGCTTTTAGAGGAATATATCAGCTACCATGCCCACTTCCTCCCCGACGATAAAAAGACCGCACTTCGCTTTCTGCCGCTATTTGCCCGTCAATTCGAGCAAATTCTCTCTGCCTGCACCGACAGTCTTGTCGGCTACGGCGATTCCTTTGATTCCTGTAAGCTGTATCCCGTGAAAAGCGAAAATCCGCCGCTTGTCTTTTCCATCACACGAGAAAACAATCGGATTTTGCTTACTCCCTCCACGGAAAATTTTCATATTTTCGGCAGATTCTTATTCACAAACGATTGCTTTTTCCGTGCAGACAATGCCTATTTCCGCACGGCTTTCCCGCCCTTAAAGCTGATGGCACAAAAGGGAGAATATCAGCTTGTCATTTCTGAAATAGAAGCCTCTCGCTTTGTATCCGGTGCTGTAGTGGCCATGGAAGCCTCCGGCATCGTCGACACCGACAGCCGCTTTGAAAGCTCTGTTGTCCGTGCCCCCTTGAAAACCCAAATATATATAGAAGGTTCCGACGAAAAGATTGTCGCCCGTGTCGAGTTTCACTACGGTGATTGTGTCTTTATCCCCTTTGCCCCCAGCCAAACGGTGCTTGCCGTCGTGCGGGACAAGGAAATGGAAAAAGAAGTTCTCTCGCGCCTCAAAGCCCTCGGCTTCCGCAGAAAAGGCACGGAATATTTGCTTAGCAATCCCGATCGCATCTTTGATTTTCTCACGGGAGATAATGCTTCCCTGTCGGAGGTTGCCTCTTTGGTTTACGAATCCGGCTTTTTGAAAATTGCCCGCGTGCAAACAGGCAGTGTGTCTTGCGGCGTGCGGCTCTCGGATGAAAAGCTTCTTAAAATTTCCGTGGATGCCCCGAAAATTCCTTCTGAGGAATTATATGATTTCATGCGCTCTCTTCGCCTGAAAAAGAGATACCACCGCATCAAAGACGGCACATTTTTCCGTCTGGACACGCCGGAGCTTGTGTCCTTCTCCGATTTTGTCGACGGTATGGGGCTCACCCGTTCTTCCTTTGTCGACGGCACCGTCACCCTGTCGGGTGCACATACCTATCGGATTGATTCTCTTTTGAAAGATGCCCGTTTCAAGGTGCAGACCGATGATGCCTTCCGCCGCATGACCGAAGCCTTGGAATCCTCGGTCAGCCGCACCGACAACACGGATATTCCCGAAAGCCTCACGGAAATTCTTCGCCCGTATCAGAAAGAAGCCTTCCATTGGCTGAAGGTCCACGCCGCCACAGGGCTGGGCGGCATCTTGGCAGACGATATGGGTTTGGGTAAAACCTTGGAAATTTTAGCCCTTCTTTTGTCCGAACGTGAAAAAAGGCCTGCGCCTGCCATCATCGTTGTGCCCACCTCTTTGGTCTACAACTGGGTTGCCGAATGTGAAAAGTTCACCCCGTCTTTAAAAGCCAAAGCCGTCATCGGCAAAAGCGAGGAGCGGCACGCAATGCTTTCCGATTTGTCCGACACAGACCTTATCATCACAAGCTATGAAACCATCCGCCGTGATTTCCCCTATTATGCGCCCCATCGGTTTTCTTTTTTGATTTTAGACGAAGCGCAGTATATCAAAAATGCCAACACGCAAAACGCCCGTACCATCAAAACCATCCATGCCGACGTTCGTTTTGCCCTCACGGGCACGCCCATTGAAAACTCCTTGGCAGAGCTTTGGTCGATTTTCGATTTCCTTTTGCCGGACTATTTGGGCACTTATAAAAAATTCCGCACGCGCTTCGAGCACCCCATCGTGCGGGAAAAAAGCGAAGAAGCGCTCTCTTCCCTGCGCCGCATGATTGCCCCCTTCTTCTTGCGCCGTATCAAAGAAGATGTCTTAACGGAGCTTCCTCCGAAAACGGAGCAGACCATGCTTTGCCCCATGACGCCCGAACAAGAAGAGCTGTATGCGGCATATTTCAGCAGTGCACGGCAAGACTTTTTAGACGAGCTTTCGGAAAAAGGCTTCGACCGCAGTCGCTTTAAAATTTTATCTCTTCTGATGCGCCTGCGCCAGCTTTGCTGTCACCCTGCCTTGTTTTTGGAAGACTACGAAGGCGGAAGCGGAAAATACGAGCTTGCCATGGAGCTGATTGTGGAGGGCTTAGCTTCGGGGCATTCCATCCTGATTTTCTCTCAATTCACCTCCATGCTCGATATTTTGGCAGAAGGCTTAAATGAGCTGGCACTGGACTACTTCTATCTGCGCGGCAGTACCCCATCGCAGGAGCGAACCGCCATGGCAGACAGCTTCAATAACCACGAGCGCCCCATTTTCCTTGCCTCCTTAAAAGCAGGCGGCACGGGGCTTAATCTCACCGGTGCCGACATGGTGATTCATTTCGACCCCTGGTGGAATCCTGCCGTGGAAGCGCAGGCAACCGACCGTGCCTACCGCATCGGGCAAAACCGTCCTGTAAATGTCATTCGGCTCATTACCGCCGACACCATCGAACAGCGTGTGGATGCCTTTAAAGAATTAAAAAGCCATCTGGCAGAGAGCATCTTGTCCTCCGAAGAAACCTTCGGCGCAAGCCTCACCCACGAAATGGCAATGAAACTATTTGAATAAGAAAGGAAATCATTATGACCAAGCAAATTCTTGTCGGTGGCGTGCCCATTGGTGGCGGCGCACCGATTTCCGTTCAGTCCATGACCAACACCAAAACAGAAGATGTAGAAAAAACTGTCGATCAGATTCTGCGCCTTGAAGCTCTGGGCTGTGATATCATCCGCCTTGCCGTCCCCTCGGAAGAAGCGGCAAAAGCAATTTCAAAAATCAAGCCGCAGGTGCATATTCCCATCGTTGCGGATATTCATTTTAACTACAAGCTCGCCATTGCCGCTATGGAAAACGGTGCTGATAAAATCCGTATCAACCCCGGCAACCTCGGCGGTGAAGAGAATCTTCGTGCCGTCTGCGAAACGGCAAAAAAATACCATGTGCCCATCCGTGTCGGCGTCAACGCCGGTTCTTTGGAAAAAGAATATAAAGAAAAATACGGCTTTGGTGCCGAAGCCATGGCGCAAAGTGCCCTTTCCAAAGTCCGCGCCTTGGAAGCCATGGATTTTCACGATATCGTCATTTCTTTAAAAGCCTCCTCCGTGCCGCTGACCTACGACGTGTACCGCCGTATTGCCTCGATGTGCGACTATCCCCTCCATGTAGGTGTCACGGAAGCCGGCACGCCCAAGGTCGGGCTCATCAAGTCCGCCGCCGGCATCGGAGCACTTCTTCTTGCCGGCATCGGCGACACCATCCGTGTGTCCCTCACCGCAGACCCGGAAGAAGAAGTCAAAGCCGCCATTCATCTTCTGCGCTCTTTAGAGCTGAAAAGCGGCCCGTCTCTTGTGTCCTGCCCCACCTGTGGCAGAACACAAGTCGATCTCATCGGCATGGCAAACCAGGTGGAAGAAAAGCTTCTCACCATGGATAAAAATATTACCGTCGCCGTCATGGGCTGTGTGGTCAACGGCCCCGGCGAAGCTTCCCACGCCGACGTGGGCATTGCCGGCGGCAAAGGCAGTGTTGCCCTGTTCCGCCATGGAGAAGTCATCAAAACCGTTCCCGAAGAAGATGCCATTGCCGCACTGTTTGAAGAAATCGAAAAATTATAAAAGGAGAAACCATGCAACTACATATTCCTCTCCGTGAAGTTTTCACATTGGTCACACCCCCCGGTGTGATGGATCCCGTGATTGTCACCGAATATGAATGTGACGAAAAAAAACGTACTGTGCATTGCAAACTGCAATGCCCCATCCCCTTGCGTGGCAGTATTTTAGCCGACTATCGGGATGCGGTGGTGCAAAAATATCGGCTGGCTTCTTTGAATTTCAGTTTTTCCTTCACCGCCCCGAAAATCGACGGTGCATTTATGGACGTCTATGGCGACTATTTGAAATGGCGTCTCACGGAAGCCTTCCCCATGTGCCGCTTTATCTTAAATAATTGCTCCTTTTTTGTGAAAGACGACACCATCACCTTAACGCTCAAGCACGGTTGCCGTGATATGTTGCAAAAACAGCATTTAGACACTTATATCGAGCATCTCATCACTGCCGAAACCGGGCATAATACCCCCCTTGTGATTGCCGAGGAAACGGAAATTGTCGATATGGGGCTGTCCGCCGCCCGTGCTGTCACCATAAAAGCAAAGCCAAAAAAAGAAAAGCCTGCCGATCAGCTTTTCGGCTATCCCTTCAACGGCCCTGCCGTGCCTTTGTCCGATATCCAGCCCTCGGAAGACCCGAAAGCCTCTTCCATTATTGAAGGCGAAATCATCAACATGGAAGTGAAAGAACTCACCAAAACAAAGAAAACACTGTTTCTCTTCGGTGTCACCGACCAGACAGGTTCTTTGTCCTGCAAAATTTTTGCCAAAGAAGAAGATGCAGATAAGCTCCGCGGACTCAAGCCCGGGGACTACGTGCGCCTGCGCGGCAATGTCGCCTTCGACAGCTACGCCCGTGAGGTTGCCATGTCCGTGCGCGCCG